>NZ_JBFAPG010000231.1:0-9336 GCF_040675595.1 Micromonospora sp. NPDC049580 | reverse complement strand
CGATCCCGCCGGTGGCCGCCGCCCTGCGCGACGCGCCCGGGTTGCTGGCCCGGTTCGGCGTCGGTGAGGCCCCGCTGGGATGGCAGGGCACGGTGAGCGTGTGGCGCGACCCGACGGACCTGGTGGCGTTCGCGTACCGTCACCCGGAGCATCGGGCGGCGATCATGCGAACCCCCACCGCGGGCTGGTACGCCGAGGAGCTGTTCGCCCGGTTCGAGGTACGTGACGTGGTCGGCGACCGGACGGTCCTCGGGTGGGTCGCCGACGGCGACCAGGCGACAGTGAAGGGTGGACGGGCATGAGGTTGGTGCGCTGGACGCCGGACGATCTCGTCCGACGGCTGGACGACGTGGTGGCCGTCTACGGCGAGGCGATGGGGTACCGCACCGACCTGCTGGAGGCCCGGCGCGGCTACATCGCCACCCACGTCCGCCGGCCCGGGTTCCGGGCCGTGGCCAGCCTGACCAGCGAGGGTCACCTCGCCGGCTTCGGGTACGGCTATCTGGGCGGTCCGGGCCAGTGGTGGCACGACCAGGTGCACCGGGCGCTGGACGCCCCGACCCGCAAGCGCTGGCTCACCCACTGCTTCGAGGTGGTCGAGCTGCACGTCCGTCCGCCGGCGCAGGGGCACGGGCTGGGCGCCGGGCAGTTGCGGGCGCTGCTCACGATGGCCGAGGGCGACACCACACTGCTGTCCACCCCGGAGGCCGAGGAGCAGACCTCGCGGGCCTGGCGGCTGTACCGGCGGTTCGGCTTCGTCGACGTGCTGCGCGACTTCCACTTCCCCGGTGACGAGCGGCCCTTCGGCGTACTCGGTCGAGACCTGCCGCTCGAGCCCGCCGCGTCATGACCCGGCGGATCTCCTGGACGCTGCTCGCCGTCCTGGTGCTCGCCCAGATCTGCTACCCGCTGACCACCGGCGCCACCCGGGCCGGGCTGACCGTGGCCACGGTCGTGCTCGGCTGGCTGCTCTCGGTCGGCCACGCGCTGCTCAGCCGGGGCCCTCGGGTGGCGGCGGCGCTGGTCGCGGTGGCCACCGGCGGCGGGTTCGCGATCGAGGCGATCGGGGTGGCCACCGGTGTGCCGTTCGGCAGCTACGACTACTCCGGTGAGCTGGGCCCCAAGCTGGCCGGGGTGCCGTTGATCATCCCGCTGGCCTGGACCTGGATGGCCTGGCCGGCCTGGCTGGCCGCGGTCCGCCTGACCGGCGGCAGCGGCACGCCGCTCGGCCGGTGGGTGGGCCGGATCGCGCTGGCCGCGGTGGGGCTGGCCGCCTGGGACCTCTTCCTCGACCCGCAGATGGTCGCCGAGGGCTACTGGGTCTGGCGGGACGCCACCCCGGCGCTGCCCGGCCTGGCCGGCATCCCGGTCAGCAACTACCTGGGCTGGCTGCTCTTCGCGGTGCTGCTGATGAGCGCGCTGCGCCCGCTGGCCGGTCCGGCCGCCGAGCACACCGACCGGCGGGACCACCCGATGCTCGCGCTCTACCTGTGGACGTACTTCTCCAGCATCCTGGCCCACGCGGTCTTCCTGGACCTGCCCGCGTCGGCGCTCTGGGGCGCGGCAGGCATGGCGGTCACCGCCGTGCCGTTGGCGGTGACCCTGCTGCGCGCCCACCGGCCCCACCACGCGCGCCGGGACGACCACCAACCGCACCGCCCGGGCGTCGACGCGACCCGATGACCGTCCTCGTCGCCCTGCTGCTCGCCGTCGCCGCGCTGACCGGGCACACCTGGGTCAACGCCGCCCGATGGCTGCGCCGACCCACCGACCGGCCGGATGACGTCGACGAGCCGGTGGCCGTGCTGCTGCCGCTGCGCGACGAGGCCACCCGGGTCACGCCCTGCCTGCGCGCCCTGCTCGCCCAGCGTGGTGTGCCGGCGCTGCGCATCGTGGTCCTCGACGACGGGTCCACCGACGGCACCGCCGACGTGGTCCGCGCGGTCGTCGGCGACGACCCGCGGGTCACCCTGCTCAGCGGGGTCGCCCCGCCGCCGGGCTGGCTGGGCAAGCCGCACGCCTGCTGGCAGTTGGCCACCCGGGCCGACCCGGCGGCCACCGCGCTGGTCTTCGTCGACGCCGACGTGGTGCTCGCCCCGCACGCCGTGGCCGCGGCGGTCACCGAGCTGCGCGCCGCCCGCGCGACGCTGCTGTCGCCGTACCCCCGGATCGTCGTGGCGACGGCGGCCGACCGGCTCGTGCAGCCGCTGTTGCAGTGGTTGTGGCTGACCTTCCTGCCGCTGCGGGCCATGGAGCGCTCGCGGCGGCCGTCGCTGGCCGCGGCGGGCGGGCAGTTCCTGGTGCTGGACCGGGCCGGCTACACCGCCGCCGGCGGGCACGCGTCCGTCGCCGACAAGATCCTGGAGGACGTCGAGCTGGCCCGGGCCGTCAAGCGCGCCGGGAGGCGGATCGCCCTGGCCGACGGCTCCCGGCTGGCCACCTGCCGGATGTACGACGACTGGCCGCAGCTGCGCGACGGGTACTCGAAGTCGCTGTGGGCGTCGTTCGGGCACCCCGGCGCGGCGGCCGTCGTGGTGACGCTGCTGCTCCTGCTCTACACCGCCCCACCGCTGGTCGCGCTGGCGGTCGCCTCGACAGCTCCCCGGATGTCAATGGTTGCGCTCATCGCATACCTGCTCGGGGTGGCCGGGCGGGTGCTCACCGCCCGGGCGACCGGCGGCCGGTGGTGGCCCGACGCGCTCGCACACCCCGTGTCGGTCGTGGTCCTCGGTTGGTTGACGCTGCGGTCGTACCATCTGCGAAAGCGACGCCGCCTGACCTGGCGGGGCCGCCCGGTCAGCTAGGAGGGCGCGGCATGGCGCGGATCGTGGTCGTCGGCGCCGGGGTGAGTGGCCTGGCCACCGCCGCCCGGCTGGCCGCAACCGGGCACCAGGTGACCGTCTTCGAGGCCGCCGACACGGTCGGCGGCAAGCTCGGCCGGTACGCGCACGACACCCCGGCCGGGATGTTCCACTTCGACACCGGGCCGAGCCTGCTCACCCTGCCCGAGGTCTTCCACGACCTGTTCGAGGCGACCGGGGCGAAGCTCGACGAGTACCTGGACCTGACGCCGCTGGACCCGATCGTCCGGCACGTCTTCGCAGGTGGCGGCCCGACCCTGGATTCGTGCACCGACCCGGTGGAGTTCGCCGCGCGGATCGGGGCCGCCCTCGGCGACCGGGCGGCGGCCGACTGGCAGCGGCTGTGGCGCCGGGCCGCACGGGTGTGGGAGGCCTCCTCGCGGGACATCCTGCGCCGTACCGTCGACTCCCCCCGCGACCTCGCGTCGCTGGCCTGGCGCGTCGGTGACCTGGCTGCCATCGCCCCGGGCCGCACCCTGCGCGGGCTGGGCCACCGGCACCTGTCCGACCCGCGGCTGCGGATGCTGCTGGACCGGTACGCCACCTACACCGGCGCCGACCCGCGGCGGGCCCCGGCGGCGCTGGTCGCGGTCCCCTACGCCGAGCTGACCTACGGCGGGTGGTACCTGCGCGGCGGGCTGGGCACGCTCGCCGACGCGCTACTGACCCGCTGCCTGGACCTCGGCGTGGTCGTCCAGACCGGCACCACGGTCACCCGGATCGACGCGGCGGGCGGCCGGGTGCACGGGGTACGCCTCGCCGGCGTCACCGCGCCGGTGCCCGCCGACGTGGTGGTGGCCAACGTCGACGCGCTCACCGTCTACCGCGACCTGCTGCCACACGCGGGCCGGCTGGCCGGCCTGACCGATCGCAGCCTCGCCGGTTTCGTGCTGCTGCTCGGCGTCTCCGGCAGCACCGGCCTGGCGCACCACAGCGTCTTCTTCCCGCGCGACTACGACGCGGAGTTCGACGCGGTCTTCGGCGATCCGGGGCGGGGCGTCCGGGCCCGACCGGCGGCCGACCCGACGGTGTTCGTCACCGTGGCCGACGACCCGATGGTCCGCCCCGCCGGGCACGAGGCGTGGTTCGTGCTGGTCAACGCCGCCCGGCAGGGCACTGCCGGTGGCGCGGTCGACTGGCGACGCCCGGGGCTGGCCGACGCGTACGCCGATCGGATCCTGGATGTCCTGGCCGAGCGCGGCGTCGACGTACGGGACCGGCTGCTGTTCCGCGAGGTGCGCACCCCGGCCGACCTGGACGCGGCGACCGGGGCGCCGGGCGGCGCGATCTACGGCACCGCCGGTGGCCTGCTCCGCCCGGCCAACCGGGGCCCGGCGCACGGGCTGTGGCTGGTGGGCGGCTCCAGCCACCCCGGCGGTGGCCTGCCGATGGTGACCCTCTCCGCGCAGATCGTCGCCGACGAGATCGGCCCCGCCTGGTGAGACCCGACGGGGCGCTCAGCCGGCGTCGAGCAGCGCGCGGCGGACGGTGGACAGCAGCTGCCCCAGCCCGAAGCCGGCCAGCAGCACCCACACCGCGGTCGCCATGGTGATGGTGCCGGCGGCCAGCTCCGGCTCGATCAGGCCGGCCAGCCCAGCGACCACCAGGCCCGCCAGCGCGACCGAGACCCGGGTGGGTCGTTCGCCGACGGTCACCGCGCCGATGTCGCGCATCCCGGCGGAGACCGCGCGGGCCCGGACGTACTCGTGCAGCCAGGACAGCGCCCCGGCTGCGACGACAAGCGCGCCCGGCGCGCCGACCAGCCAGAACGCCAGCAGCCACGCCACCTCGCCGAGCCGGTCGGCCAGCGAGTCGTAGACGTAGCCGAGCCGGGTGGTGCGGCCGGTGGCGACGGCCACCGCACCGTCCACGCTGTCGGCCACCGCGGCGAGCAGCACGAACAGCGCGCCGAGGAACGGGCCGTCGCCCGGCCGGGTCGCCAGCAACGGTACGCAGAAGCAGAGCAGCACCCCCGCCGCGGTGACCGGGGTGGGGCCGACCCGCAGCCGACCCAGCACATACCCGACGTGGTAGGCGAACCGCAGCCAGGCACGCACCACCGGCGCGGCGACCCGCGGGTCGAACCCGCCGTGCAACCGCGCCCACGCCGTGGCGTACTGGTCCCAGTTCAGCTGTGTGCCCACCTGAGGATCAACCGTCGTGCCGGGCATCAGGTGTCGCAGACTCCGTGTTCACACCCGCGCGCCGGCCTTGAGGTTCTGCCAGACCTCTCGGGTGGCGGTGGACCGGTTGAGGGTGATGAAGTGGACACCCGGAACGCCCTCGTCCAGCAGTCGACGGCACATGTCGCTGGCCTGCTCGATGCCGAGCCGGCGCACCGCCTCCGGGTCGTCGGCCACCCGCTCGAAGCGCGCCGCCAGCGCCGGCGGGAAGGGCGCCCCGGACAGCTGCACGGACCGCTCGATGGTGCCGATCTGGGTCACCGGCATCACCCCGGCCAGGATCGGGGTGTCGCAGCCGGCGGCGGCCACCCGGTCGCGCAGGCGCAGGTAGTCGTCGGCCTCGAAGAACATCTGCGTGATCGCGAACTCGGCGCCGGCCCGGCACTTGCGGACGAACTGCGCGGTGTCGCTGGCCACGTCGGGCGAGCGGGGGTGCTTGTACGGGAAGGCCGCCACACCGACGCTGAAGTCACCGGAGTCGCGCACCAGCCGGACCAGGTCCTCGGCGTAGTCGACGCCCTCGGGGTGGCGGACCCACTCGCCGCCCGGGTTGCCCGGCGGGTCACCGCGCACGGCCAGCACGTTGCGCACCCCGACCCCGGCGAGCCGGCCGATCACGTGCCGCAGCTCGGCCACGGAGTGGTTGACCGCGGTCAGGTGGGCCATCGGCAGCAGGGTGGTGTCGGTGGCGATCCGCTCGGTCACCGCCACGGTGGTGTCCCTGGTCGAACCGCCCGCGCCGTAGGTGATCGACACGAACGACGGACGCAGCGACTCCAGCTCGCGGATCGCCTGCCAGAGCAGCCGCTCCCCCGCCTCGGTCTTGGGCGGGAAGAACTCGAACGAGAAGGTCGGCTGGCGGTCACGGATGAGCTCCCCGATCGCCGGCTGCGGATTGGGGAGTACCGAGGGAAGACCGAGCGCCACGACCCGACTCTAGCGGGCGACGCCATCGGGACCCAGGAGCTTCCCACCGCCGTACGCGAGTCGGTCGATCCCGGCCCTGCGGCGCGGCCAGGCCGTCTGCGGCGGACTCCACAAACTCAGGTCGGATGAACAACGAACGTCTGGCGACGGCATCACCTCTGCTGTCGAGCTGGTAGCAGTCGATCCAGCACCAACCGTCGTAGGTAACCCAGTCAAGCCTTCTGATGACCCGAACGGTTATCGGGCTCATGAACTGAACGCTGACCTTCCGATCAAGCCGCAGAACGTCACCGGCCTTCACGGCTGCTTCCTTGCTCGCCAGAGCTTCAGAATGAGTCCAGCGGCTCTGAGCTTTGGACAGCCATCCTGCCGGCAGCGTGGGCACGTCTTGCGGATGTGCAGATCCACTATGAAACCGGCCATGATCACGAGAAACGATGGCTCCGGCCTGATCTCCTCAAGCATTAGGGCGGTCGTCTCGCTGGCTGTGCCGCTTCGCGGCTGGCCGTGCGCTGGTGGTATCTCCCTGCTTCCGTGGCGGCGTAGGAGGGTCACAGGCCACGGGCTGATAGGCCGAGCGCTCGACGACGTCGATCGATTCGTTAGGACGTTGGAACCACTTCCATCGACGCATGAGCTGCCTCCCGAGACCCCTTGGGTGGCCGACACGCAGTGCCTACCCCTAGATCACTCAGCGTGCCGACCACACTGCAACCCTAATCCTGTCTAGGCAACCTGTCCAGACAGGTAATGTCGTGTCATGGCGAACAGGCGGTCGGGAAGATCGGGAGTACGGTGACGGGCGTGCCTACCCCGCACCCACAGCCGCGCCGCTACCGGCAGGTCGCCGACGAGCTACGCCACCGGATCGAGGCCGGCGTGATCGCCCCCGGCTCTTTGCTGCCCAGTGAATCGACCTTGATGGCCGAGTTCGCAGTCGCGCGCGGAACCGTTCGTGAAGCCTTGGCGCTGCTGCGGGCAGAGGGCTTGGTGTTGACAGAGGTTGGACGAGGCACCTACGCCCGTCCGATCATGCCCGTGCGTCGACTCGCTTCCGAGAGGTACCGCAAAGAGCTGGAGCAGGTTCGCAGCGGCGAGCTCGGGACGTCCTTCACTGCTGACGAGCAGGTCGAATGGTCTGCCTACAGCCTCGATAAGAGCTTCTTCGAGGTGCCGGCTACCGAGTCCATGGCCGAGCTGTTCGGGGTGGAGCAGGGGACGATGCTATTGGAGCGCCATTTCCTGTTCCGTACTCACGGCGTGCCGCAACAGCTGTCCGTCTCGTCGCTGCTGCTCGACATGGTCGCCGGCACCCCGGTAGCCGACCCGGAGAACGAGCCCTGGCCAGGCGGCAACACGTCACAGCTCTATAGCCTCGGGCACACCGTCACTGGCATCCGTGAGCGGCCGGGATGGAGGATGCCGACGCCGGATGAGGTGGAGGCTCTGCAAATCCCTGGCGGAGTTCACGTCGTGGTGATCACTCGACAGACGTATGTCGGTGAGCGCGTGGTCGAGGTGGCGCGAATCGTCAGGCGTGCCGATCTGGTGGAGTTGGACTACTGGGTTGACCTCACCTAAGCCGACAGACCGGGCCCGCAGCCGGTAGTGCCCGACGCGGGGGCGGTGCGGCCCGGCGACGCGCGGCACGTTCGGCGAAGGAAGCCGTCGTACCCCCGGGGTAGGAAGGGGGAGCGCGGGAGGGGCGGCGGGGGTGGCCCGGTTCCCGCGTGGGGGTCACCCAGCCGAGGTGTGCCCGGCCCGTGGCGCGGGCGGGGTGTCACCGCGTCGACGTCCGCCGGGAGGACCCGTGACCTCGTCCCCACCGCCGCACCGCACCCAACTCGGGCCGCTCCTGGTCCGGCATCGGCTGGCCCGGGGTTGGAGCCAGCGGCGCACCGCCGCCGAGTTGTGCGCCGCCGCGGGCGTGCCGACGTTGAGCCGCCACGAGGTGTCCCGGTGGGAACGGCAGCGACGCGTACCCGGCGGGTTCTGGCTCGGCTGGCTCGCCGTCGTGCTGGACATACCGGCGGCGGTGCTCACCGAGGCGGCCGTGCGCACCCGGCGAACCTGCCCGCCCACGGCCGGCGGGTCGGGCCGACCCGGCGCGGACGGTGCGCGGCCGGCCGGGCGGACCGGTCCGGGCCGTACCGGCGGCAGTACGCGTGGCGGTGGAGCGCGAGCCGGGACGACCCGCTAGCGTCGTGGCGTGACCCACGCTGCTCCCGTGTCCCCCGTCGACCGTGCCGGCCTGCGGGAGCGGGTCGACCGGGCGCTCACCGAGTTTCTGGCCGGCCAGCGGGCCCGGTTGACCCGGGTGGACGAGGCCCTCGTCCCGGTGGCGGAGGCGATCGAAGCCTTCGTGCTCGGTGGCGGCAAGCGCCTGCGCCCGGCCTTCGCGTACTGGGGGTTCCGGGGAGCCGGCGGGGTGGACGGCGACCAGGTCCTCACGGCCCTCGCGGCGCTGGAGTTCGTGCAGGCCAGCGCCCTGATCCACGACGACCTGATGGACCGTTCCGACACCCGGCGCGGCGAGCCGGCGGTGCACCGGCGGTTCGCGACCCGGCACCGGGCGGCCGGCTGGGGCGGCGA
Source organism: Micromonospora sp. NPDC049580 (assembly GCF_040675595.1). NCBI lineage: Bacteria > Bacillati > Actinomycetota > Actinomycetes > Micromonosporales > Micromonosporaceae > Micromonospora > Micromonospora sp. NPDC049580. The sequence continues at coordinate 773 of NZ_JBFAPG010000231.1, read as the reverse complement.
CCCGGACGGGTTCGGCGACTCCGCCGCGATCCTGCTCGGTGACCTCTGCCTGGTGTGGTCCGACGAGCTGCTGCACTCCGCCGGCCTGGACCTGCGGGCGGTGGCCCGGGCCCGGCCGGTCTTCGACGAGATGCGCACCGAGGTCACCGTCGGGCAGTACCTCGACGTGCTGACCCAGGTCACCGGGGACACGTCGGTGGAACGGGCCAGCAAGGTCGCCCGGTACAAGTCGGCGAAGTACACCGTCGAGCGTCCGCTGCTGCTCGGCGCCGCGCTGGCCGACGCGGGCGAGGACATCCGGACGACCTACTCGGCGTACGGGTTGCCGTTGGGCGAGGCGTTCCAGCTCCGCGACGATGTGCTGGGGGTCTTCGGTGACCCGGCGCAGACCGGCAAGCCGGCCGGGGACGACCTGCGCGAGGGCAAGCGCACCTATCTGGTGGCGGCGGCCGTGGAGGCCACCGACGACGCGGGCCGGGAGCTGCTGCTCAGCCAGCTCGGCGACCCGGGCCTGGACGAGCGGGGCGTGGCCCGGCTACGCGAGCTGATCGACGCGAGCGGGGCGCTGGCCCGCACCGAGCAGCGGATCGTCACACTCACCGACTCCGCGCTCGCCGCGCTGACGGCCGTCGACCTGGACACCGAGGCCCGCCAGGCCCTGGTAGACCTGGCCATAGCGGCAACCCGCCGAGCCGACTAACCCCGTCCCCCCTCCCCCACCCCCTCCCGGAGCGCGTCGATCATGAAGTTGTTGCCCACGCGCGCGGCGTGTC
>NZ_JBFAPG010000230.1:0-9412 GCF_040675595.1 Micromonospora sp. NPDC049580 | reverse complement strand
GCGCTTCCGTCGTACCGGCACGTGCCGGTACGACGGAAGCGCCGTGCTCACCCGGCCGCGGCGACCAGCGGGGCGGGGGCGCCCAGCACGTCGGAGAGCAGTTGCGCGCACCACTCGAGCAGCGCCTGGTCACGCAGCGGCTCGCCGCCGATCCGACGGGTGGTCGGTCGGGGCACGCTGACCTGGTCGGTGGCCTGCTTGTAGACGGCGTCCGGGTGGTAGCGCTTGAGCCGCATCTGCTTCGAGTCGGGCAGCGGCAGCGGCCCGAACCGGATGTGCTTGCCCTGCATGGTCACGTCGCTCAGGCCGTACCGGCGGGCCAGCAGGCGGAACCGGGCCACCGCCACCAGGTTCTGCACCGGGGCCGGCGGCTCGCCGTACCGGTCGGTCATCTCGGCGACGACCTCGCGCAGACGCTCCTCGTCGCGTGCCTCGGCGAGCTTGCGGTACATCTCCAGGCGCAGCCGCTCCACACTCACGTAGTCGTGCGGCAGGTGGGCGTCGATCGGCAGGTCGATCTTGACGTCGGCCTCCTCCTCCGGCCGCTCACCCTTGAACGCGGAGACGGCCTCGCCGACCATGCGCACGTACAGGTCGAAGCCGACGCCCTCGATGTGCCCCGACTGCTCGCCGCCGAGCAGGTTGCCGGCGCCCCGGATCTCCAGGTCCTTCATGGCCACGTACATGCCGGCGCCCAGCTCGGTGTGCTGCGCGATGGTGGCCAGCCGCTCGTGGGCGTGCTCGGTGAGCGGCTTCTCCGGCGGGTAGAGGAAGTAGGCGTACGCCCGCTCCCGACCTCGGCCGACCCGGCCGCGGATCTGGTGCAGCTGGGCCAGACCGAGCAGGTCGGCCCGCTCCACGATCAGGGTGTTGGCGTTCGGGATGTCGATGCCCGACTCGACGATCGTGGTGCAGACCAGGACGTCGAACTCCTTCTCCCAGAAGCCGACCATGACCTTCTCCAGGGCCTCCTCGCCCATCTGGCCGTGCGCCACCGCGACCCGCGCCTCGGGGACCAGCTCCCGCAGCCGCCGTGCCGCCCGGTCGATCGACTCGACCCGGTTGTGCAGGTAGAAGACCTGCCCGTCGCGAAGCAGCTCACGGTGGATGGACGCGGCGACCTGCCGGTCGTCCTGCGCGCCGACGAAGGTGAGCACCGGGTGCCGCTCCTCCGGCGGGGTGGCGATGGTGGACATCTCCCGGATGCCGGTGATCGCCATCTCCAGGGTGCGCGGGATCGGGGTGGCCGACATGCTCAGCACGTCGACCGAGGCCCGCAGCGTCTTGAGGTGCTCCTTGTGCTCGACGCCGAACCGCTGCTCCTCGTCGACGATCACCAGACCGAGCTGCTTGAACCGGGTCGCGGTCTGGAGCAGCCGGTGGGTGCCGATGACGATGTCGACGGTGCCGTCGGCGACCATCTCCAGCGTCCGCTCGGTCTCCTTCGGGGTCTGGAACCGCGACAGCTGCCGGATCTGCACCGGGAACTGGCTCATCCGCTCGGCGAACGTGTTGTAGTGCTGCTGCACCAGCAGCGTCGTCGGCACCAGCACCGCCACCTGCTTGCCGTCCTGCACGGCCTTGAACGCCGCCCGGACCGCGATCTCGGTCTTGCCGTAGCCGACGTCGCCGCAGATCAGCCGGTCCATCGGGACGGTCTGTTCCATGTCCCGCTTGACCTCGTCGATAGCGGCGAGCTGGTCCGGCGTCTCCTGCCACGGGAACGCGTCCTCCAACTCCCGCTGCCACGGGGTGTCCGGGCCGAACGAGTGGCCCTTGGACGCCTTGCGGGCGGCGTACAGCTGGATGAGCTGCGCGGCGATCTCCCGGACCGCCTTGCGGGCCCGCGCCTTGGACTTCTGCCAGTCCGAGCCGCCCATCTTGTGCAGCGTCGGCTGCTCACCGCCCACGTAGCGGGAGAGCTGGTCGAGTTGGTCGGTCGGGACGAACAGCCGATCGCCCGGCTGGCCACGCTTGCTGGCCGCGTACTCGATGACCAGGTATTCCCGGCTCGCGCCGTTGACGGTGCGCTGCACCAGCTCGACGTACCGGCCGATGCCGTGCTGCTCGTGCACCACGAAGTCGCCGGCCTTGAGCTCCAGCGGGTCGATGGTGTTGCGCCGACGGCTCGGCATCTTGCGCATGTCGCGCGTCGAGGTGCCCCGACCGCCGGTGACGTCGTTGCCGGTGAGCAGCACGAAACGGGACGCTTCGTCGACGAACCCACTGCCCAGCGCGCCGCAGGAGACGACCAGCTCGCCGGGGGCGGGCGCGGTCGGCACCTCCTCGGTCAGCCGGGCGCCCAGCCCGGCGTCGCGCAGCACCTCCACCGCCCGCTGGGCGGGGCCGTGGCCCTCGAAGACCAGCGCGATCGACCAGCCCTCGCCGGCCCAGCGCTTGAGGTCGTCGACCACCCGCGCGGTCTCGCCGTGGTAGAGCGGGGCCGGCTGCGCGGCGAGGGTCACCGCGATGGCGTCGTCCGGGGTGACCACGGCCTGCTCGGGCGCGTCCTCCCAGGGCTGGCGCGCCTGCGCCGTCTCGGCTTCACCCAGACCGAACGGGGACAGCGTCCACCACGGCTGGCCGAGGTCGGCGGCGGTGGCGCGGACCTCGCCCAGGGTGCGGAAGGCGGCGGCGCCGACGTCCACCGGGGCCTGGCCACCGACCGCGGCGGCGGCCCAGCTGGCCTGCAAGAACTCGTCCGAGGTACGCACCAGGTCGTGCGCCCTCGTGCGGATGCGCTCCGGGTCGCACAGCAGGACGTGGGTGCCGGCCGGCATGGCGTCCAGCAGCAGCTCCAGCGAGTCGGGGCCGACCAGCACCGGCGCCAGCGACTCCATCCCCTCCACCGGGATGCCCTCGGCCAGCTTGTCCAGGATCTCGGCCAGCTCCGGGTGCTGCTCGGCCAGCGCGGCGGCCCGCTCGCGGACCGCCGGGGTGAGCAGCAACTCGCGGCAGGGCGGCGCCCAGAGCAGCGGAACCTGCTCGATGGTCCGCTGGTCGGCGACGGCGAAGGTGCGGATCTCCTCCACCTCGTCGCCCCAGAACTCGACCCGGGACGGGTGCTCGTCGGTGGGCGGGAAGACGTCCAGGATGCCGCCGCGCACCGCGAACTCGCCGCGCTTGGTGACCAGGTCGACGCGGGCGTACGCCATGTCGGTCAGCCGGCGGGCGACCTCCTCCAGGTCCGCCTCCTCGCCAGCGGCGAGCTGCACCGGCTCCAGGTCGCCGAGCCCCTTGAGCTGCGGTTGCAGCAGTGAACGGACGGGTGCCACGACCACCCGCAGCGGCCCGGTGCCGCCGTGTGCGTCGGTCGACTCGGGGTGCGCGAGGCGGCGCAGCACGGCCAGCCGGCGGCCCACCGTGTCGGAGCGGGGAGAGAGCCGCTCGTGCGGCAGCGTCTCCCAGGAGGGGAAGACCACCACCTGCTCCGGCGGCAGCAGCGCACCCAGCGCGGCGGCCAGGTCGTCGGCCTCCCGGGTGGTGGCGGTCACCGCCAGCACGGGTCGCCCGGCCCCGCCACCGGCGCCGTCGGGGTCGGCCGCGACGGCGGCCACCGCGAACGGGCGCAGCGCCGCCGGAGCGGTGATGTCGAGGCCGTCGACCTGGGCGGCACCGGAGCGCGCCAGGTCACGCGCCCGGGTCAGCCCGGGGTCGGCCAGGGCGGCGGAGAACAGACCGGTGAGCAAGGGAATCCTTCCAGGGGAGTCGGCGCACACCACGGCGGCCCCTCGTCCAGCCGGACGGGGGGTGCACGCCGACAAGCCTATCCCCGTCGACCGACAGCCACCCCCTTCCGCCCAGGTCGCGTCGCCCCGCGCCGCGCACCCCCGGCCCGGGTCCGCACCCACGGCACCGGTCCGCTCCCGCGCAGGCCACCCCTCGTCCCAAGATCCACACAACTTCCCGGAAGTTGCTGCTTCCGGGGCGCGGGAGGCAGCAACTTCCCTGATGTTGTGCGGATCTTGCCGCAGAGGGCGGCGGGCGAGCGCTGACCGGGCCCCGAGGCGGTCGGAAACGGGAAAGATCTTGACCGCCGCCGGCAGGCGTGGTCGGGTTTCGGGATGGGTGAGCAGTGGCGCGCACAGTTCGACGCGGAGGTGAGCTTCGCCAACGGCGGCGGGCTGCGCACCGAGGGCTTCCGGCTGGACATTCCGGGTCGGGAGATCACCGACGACGATCTGGCGGCGTTGTTCGTCCGGCACCTCGGGCTGCTGATGGTCGCCGAGGTCCGGATCAGCGCGAAGACGATCATCGAGGAGCCGCACAAGGGCGGCCGGGGCGTCGACGCCTCCGGCGCCGATCGCCGGCTGGTCGAGCTGAGCCACGTGATCCGCGACGGGATGACCACCCTGCCGGGGTGGCCCGCTCCGCGGCTCACCGACTGGTTGACCTTCGCGGCATCCCGCGAGCGGTACGCGCCGGGCACCGAGTTCCACGTGGCCCGGATCGACATGATCGCCAACACCGGCACGTACGTGGACACTCCCGCCCACCGCTGGTCAGGCGGCGACGACCTGACCGGGGTGTCGCTGGACCGCCTCGCCGACCTGCCCGGGGTGCTGGTCCGCGTACCGGCCGGCACCCGAGCCGTGGACCGGCTGATGCTGGCCCCGTACGAGGTGGCCGGGCGCGCGGTGCTGCTGCACACCGGGTGGGATGCGCACTTCGGCACCGAGCGGTACGGCGGGCCGGAGGCGCCGTACCTGACCGGGGACGCCGCCCAGTCGCTGGTCGACGCCGGCGCGGCCCTGGTCGGCATCGACTCGATCAACATCGACGACATGAGCCCGGCGGCCGGAGGCGTACGCCCCGCGCACAGCACCCTGCTCGCCGCCGGTGTCCCGATCGTGGAGCACCTCACCGGCCTGGGCGCGCTGCCGCCGAGCGGGTTCCGCTTCACCGCGGCCCCGCCGATGGTGGCCGGCATGGGCACCTTCCCGGTCCGCGCCTTCGCCGTCGTCAATCCCTGATCCACGCCAACTCTCCGACCCGCGGACCCCAGCCGACGAGCCTGGCGACCGAACCGGCCCAGGTCGGCCGGCACCGGCCGGACGAACCCGCAGAGCCGGGTCGGAGCGATCCGCCGCTCGGGGTGGACCAGGGGTTGGCGAGTGACCAGAATCGAGCCGGGTAGTGACGAGGTCGCCGTGCCAAGGGGGGACGATGCCCGCTGAGGGAGTCGGCAGTGATCCGCGTCGCCACACAACGCCCGCCCGGTGGCGGGTGCTGAGGCATCCGGACGGAATGCTGATCTACCAGGTGCGCTGCATCGTGGAGAACCACGGCTGGACGGAGACGGTCGCGGAGGACCGGCACAAGATCGTCCTGGGGCGCTCCTCCAGGCGCGCACGAAGCGGCCCGCGACAGGTCCGGCCCAGGCGTCGGACCTCCCCGAATAGGCCCGCGTGCCCCGATCCGGCCACCCCGGACGGGTGGCTTCCGGACCAACGGAGACCATCCTTGCGAGAGGCACCCCGGACGGTCTTGAAGAAAATTGCTCACCCTCGCCGCTCGCCGGGAAATGCCGCAAACAGGTTGAATGTCGCCCTAGGCTGACGTGGTGGACGAGGCGCCGGAGGTCCGGGTACGCGACTGGCTCCCCCGCACCGCAGGCCTGCTGCTCGGCACCCTCGCGCTGGCCGCCGCCTTCATCGCCGCGTACGTCGGCGCCCTGCACCAGCCGCACCCCCGGGACGTGCCGGTCGGGGTGGCGACGAGCGACCAGCCCGCGCGCACGGTCCTGGCCGCCGTCCGTGACCGGACCAACAAGATCAAAGCCATCGAGTACGCCGACCCGGGCGCCGCCGACGACGGCCTGACCGGCCGCGAGGTGTACGCGGTGCTCAGCTCCGCCCCCGACGGCGGCCTCGTCCTGACCACCGCCAGCGCCAGCGCACCGTCCGCCACCGACCTGGTCATCCAGGTGCTCACCAGCGCCGCCCAACAGGCCGGACTGCCGTTGCGGGTGACCGACGAGGTGCCGGTCGCCGGCACCGACCCCCGCGGCCTGGTCCCCTTCTACCTGGCCATCGGGTACGTCCTCGGCGGATACCTGGCCTCGACAGTGCTCGGCATCTCCGCCGGCACCGCCCCGCGCACCCTGCGCCGCGCCGGACTGCGCATCGGGGCGCTCGCCGTCTACAGCGTGGCGCTCGGCATCGTCGGGGCGGTGATCGTCGGCCCGGTGCTGGACGTCTGGCACCACGACCTGCCGGCCGTCGCCGGTGTCGGCATGCTGGCCGCCTTCGCCGCCGCGATGGTCGCCGCCGCGGTCCAGGGCTGGCTGGGCGTGCTCGGCACCGGGCTGGTCATCCTGTTGCTGGTGGTGCTCGGCAACCCGGGCTCCGGTGGCATCTACGCCCCCGAGTTCCTGCCCACCTGGCTGCGCGGAATGCACCGGTGGAACGTGCCCGGCCTGGCCACCGACCTGATCAAGTCGGCCGTGTACTTCGACCGGCGCTCGATCGGCTGGCCGGTGACCGGTCTGGTGCTCTGGGCGGTGCTCGGGCTGGCCGCCCTGCTCGGCGCGACCCGGGTGCGGGGCCGCCGGGCGACCGACCGCGCAAGGCCCTGAAGTGATCTCCGAGGTGTTCCGTGTCACGGCACGGCATGCGGAGAGCCCCTCCTGCCAGCCGGCCCGACGCGGATACCATCCAGGGAGTCGGACAGCGCTGTCCTTCGTACTCACGTAAGGAGCGCATCGTGACCGACCAGCACGACCACGACGGCCCGGACGCCGCGCTGCGCGCTGACATCCGCCGACTCGGCACCCTCCTCGGCCAGACCCTGGCCCGCCAGGAGGGCCGCCCGCTGCTCGACCTCGTCGAGGAGATCCGCGCCCAGGTCCGCTCCGACGTCCCGGCCGCCGCCCAGCGGCTCGGCGGGCTCGACGTGACCACCGGCACCAAGCTGGCCCGCGCCTTCTCCACCTACTTCCACCTGGCCAACATCACCGAACAGGTGCACCGCGCTCGGGACCTGCGTCGCCGCCGCGCCGTGCAGGGCGGTTGGCTGGACCAGGCGGCGAAGATGATCGCCGAGCGGGGGGTGCCGGCCGAGGAGATCGCCGCCGCGGCCCGCCGGCTGGCGGTCCGGCCGGTCTTCACCGCCCACCCGACCGAGGCGGCCCGCCGCTCGATCCTGTCCAAGCTGCGGGCCATCGCCGACGAGCTGGACACCGAGACCGCCAACGCGATCCTCTACGGCGCCAGCGACGAGGGCCCGGCCAACCGCCGGCTGGCCGAGTTGCTGGACCTGATGTGGCAGACCGACGAGCTGCGGCTCGACCGGCCCGACCCGACCGACGAGGCCCGCAACGCCATCTACTACCTGCGCGACCTGTACGCCGAGGCCGCCCCGCAGGTGCTCGACGACCTGGCCGACACGCTGCGCACCCTCGGCGTGGAGACGTCGCCGACGGCCCGCCCGCTGAGCTTCGGCACCTGGATCGGCGGCGACCGGGACGGCAACCCGTTCGTCACCCCGGCGGTCACCCGCGAGGTGCTGACCATCCAGCACGAGCACGGCATCGCGGCCACCGAGAAGGCGATGGACCACCTGATCAACGAGGTCTCGGTGTCCCGCCGACTGCGCGGGGTGTCGCTTGACCTCTCCGCCAGCCTCGCCGCCGACCTCGACGCGCTGCCCGAGGTGGCCCCCCGGTTCCGTCGGGTCAACGCCGAGGAGCCGTACCGGCTCAAGGCACGCTGCGTGAAGGCGAAGCTGGCCAACACCCGGCAGCGGCTCCGCCAGGGCACCGCCCACGTCCCGGGCCGCGACTACCGCGGCTCCGCCGAGCTGATCGCCGACCTGGACCTGCTGCGCGCCTCGCTGGCCCGCAACTCCGGGCAGCTCACCGCCGTCGGCCGGCTGGCCTCCACCATCCGGACGGTCTCCGCGTTCGGCCTGCACCTCGCGACCATGGACGTCCGGGAGCACGCCGAGGCGCACCACGCGGTGCTCGCCCAGCTGTACGAGGCCGTCGGCGAGGTGTCCGACTACCCGGCGTTGAGCCGGTTGGAGCGCACCAAGCTGCTCGCCGACGAGCTGACCGGCCGCCGGCCGCTGTCCACCCTGGACACCCCGCTGACCGAGCCGGCCCGCAAGACGTTCGACGTGTTCAGCACGATCCGCGAGGCGCAGGACCGGTTCGGCACCGAGGTGATCGAGTCGTACATCATCTCGATGACCCTCGGCGTGGACGACGTGCTCGCCGCCGTGGTGCTCGCCCGCGAGGCCGGGCTGGTCGACGTGCACAGCGGCCGGGCCCGGATCGGTTTCGTGCCGCTGCTGGAGACCCCGGGCGAGCTGAACGCCGGCGGCGAGATCCTCGACGAGCTGCTGTCGCTGCCCGCGTACCGGGCGCTCGTCGCGGCCCGGGGCGACGTGCAGGAGGTCATGCTCGGCTACTCCGACTCCAACAAGGAGGCCGGGATCACCACCAGCCAGTGGTCGATCCACCGGGCCCAGCGCGCGCTGCGCGACGTGGCCGCCCGGCACGGCGTACGCCTGCGGCTGTTCCACGGTCGCGGCGGCACGGTCGGCCGCGGCGGCGGCCCGACGCACGAGGCGATCCTGGCGCAGCCGTACGGCACGCTTGACGGCGCGATCAAGGTGACCGAGCAGGGCGAGGTGATCTCCGACAAGTACACCCTGCCCTCGCTGGCGCGGGAGAACCTGGAGCTGACCCTCGCCGCGGTGCTCCAGGCGACGCTCCTGCACACCGCGCCCCGGCAGCCGGCCGAGATGCTGGAACGCTGGGACGCGACCATGGACGTGGTCTCCGAGTCGGCGTTCCGGTCGTACCGGTCGCTCGTCGAGGACCCGGACCTGCCGGCGTACTTCTGGGCGTCCACCCCCACCGAGCTGCTCGGCGCGCTGAACATCGGCTCCCGGCCGGCGAAGCGCCCCAACACCGGCGCCGGGCTGTCCGGGCTGCGGGCCATCCCGTGGGTGTTCGGCTGGACGCAGACCCGGCAGATCGTGCCGGGCTGGTTCGGCGTCGGCTCCGGCCTGGCCGCCGCCCGGGAGGCCGGTCTGGCGGACGTGCTCGCCGAGATGCACCGTAACTGGCACTTCTTCCGCACGTTCCTGTCGAACGTCGAGATGATGCTGACCAAGACCGACCTCAGCATCGCCCGCCGGTACGTCGAGACCCTCGTGCCGAAGAAGCTGCACCCGATCTTCGAGCAGATCGAGCGGGAGTACGAGCTGACCAAGCGCGAGGTGCTGGCGGTGACCGCCTCCCCCGCCCTGCTGGAGAACTCGCCGGTGCTCCAGCGCACCCTGGCCGTCCGGGACACCTACCTGGAGCCGCTGCACCACCTTCAGGTGGCGCTGCTGCGGCAGTACCGGGAATCCGGCGCGGCCGGCCGTGCGGTGGCCACCGCCCCGGGTGGCCGACGCGCCC
>NZ_JBFAPG010000229.1:0-9474 GCF_040675595.1 Micromonospora sp. NPDC049580 | reverse complement strand
TCGGCAGCGGGGTATGGACATCACGGTGGTCACGACCGCCACGACTGACGACGAGGGTCGGGCGCTGCTCAAGCTCCGGGCTTCCCGTTCAAGGAGAACTGAGATGGCCAAGAAGGCGCTGATCATCAAGGCGGCCGCGAAGCCGACGCCGGGGCGAGGGCCACCCGGCCGTACGCGGTGAGGCTGTGGTGCGACACGCCCCGGTGTCGGGGGCGGGGGTCGGCGTCGGAGATGCGCAGTGAGCCGACCGGCCGGCCGCCGAGCGTGGCGATCGCGTTGACGGCCTCGCCGACGGCGATGCCGGAGAAACCCCACCGGGTGCCGGTGCCCAGGTTGCCGGGCCCCTGGGCCACGATGGCCACGTCCGCGTCCAGCACGTGGCGGGCGGCGAGCAGGCCGCCGTGCAGGGTGGTGGCCTCCAGGTCGCCGCCGAACGCCTGCCCGACGGTGATCGTCCCGGCCAGCTCGTCGCGCAGCCCGGCGAGCGTGCGGGAGAACCAGGCCGGCAACGCCCCGCCGTCGGTGAGCAGGTACGCCACCCGGGCGTGCGGGGCCTCGGCCCGGATGCCGGCCAGAATCGCCGGCAGCGCCGAGTGCAGGTCGGCGGTGACCACCGGCATCCCACCCAGGTCGTCGGCGTCGGCCAGCAGGGCGCGGTGCGGGCTGGCCTCCTCGTCGACGCCGAGCAGGATCGGCTGCAACGGGGTGTAGCGGGCCTTGACCAGGTGCCCGGCGTCGCGGGTGTCACCGGCGTCCGGCGGGTCCGGCGGCAGCCGGTCCGGCAGGGCCACCACGAGGGCGTACCCGCCGGTGCCCAACCCCATCAGCAGCGCACCGGCGTTGAGCAGCACCCGGTCACCCGGCTCGGGCGTGCCGACCAGCTCGGGATAGGCCAGCGCCCGCATGCGCGTGCCGTCGGGCAGGTCGACGTCGAGTTCCACCGCCCCGGTCCACTGCCGCCGCAGCGCCGCCACCGTCCCCGTCCGCCATCGCACCATGACGGGCACGCTAGCCGCGCGGACCAGCCGGCCCGCGCTCGGGTGGGCCCGCCCCCTCAGGTGGGGTCGGGCTCGCCGCCGGCGTCGGCGCTCGGCCTGGCCTGGGTGTCGCGCGCCTGCCCGGCGGCTCCGGGCAGCGAGCGGGTCGGGTCGAGGAAGACGTAGCGGATTTCCGGGTACCGGCCGGTGAGCCGCCGCTCGGCTTCGTCGGCGGTGGCCTCGATGGCCGCGCCGGTGGCCTCGTCACGGAAGTCGACCTTCGCGGCGACGAGGATGTCGTCCGGGCCGAGCTGCATCGTCAGCAGGGTGTCGATGCGCTCGACCTCGGGCAGCCCGGCCAGGTCGCGTTCGATCTCGCGGCGCAGCCGCTCCGGGACGGCCCGGCCGACCAGCAGCGACAGGTTGTTGCTGGCCAGGATCCCGGCGACGGCCAGCAGCAGCAACCCGATCAGGATCGACGCGATGCCGTCCCACACCTCGTCGCCGGTGGCCTGGGACAGGCCGACGCCGAGCGCGGCCAGCAGCAGGCCGATCAGGGCCGCGCTGTCCTCCAGGAAGACCGCCTTGACGGTGGTGTCGGCGGTCAGTCGCAGGAACCGGCGGGGTGTGGTGTCCCAGCGCTGGGACTCGCGGCGGACCTGCCGAACGGCCCGGGCCAGCGAGATCGACTCGATGACGAACGACACCGCGAGGACGATGTACGAGATCAGATAGTTGCCGCTGTGCTCGTGCACGAGGATGGTGGTGACACCGTGGGTGACGGCGAAGCCGGCGCCGGCCACGAAGGTGAACATGGCGGCGAAGAACGCCCAGACGTAGCTCTCCTTGCCGTACCCGAAGGGGTGTCGTTGGTCGGCCGGGCGGGCCCCGCGGCGCAGCGCCTGGAACAGCAGCACCTCGGTGGTCGTGTCGGCGACCGAGTGCGCCGCCTCGGAGAGCATCGCGGCCGACCCGGAGATCAGCCCGGCGACCAGCTTGGCGATCGCGATGGCGAGGTTGGCGGCGCCCGCGACGACCACGGTGCCGACGCTCTCGCTCTCGGTATTCATCTCGCCCTGCGACATGAGGGCAACACTATGGCCGCGGGCGGCGACGCGCCGGGGGAGGGGGCCGATCCGAACAAGTGTGCGGCACGCCCGCGTGGGTGCACGCCTGCGCCGCGTCGGCTGCTAGCGTCTACCCGTGTCGCGGACCCGCACCGAACGCCTGGTCAACCTGGTGATCTGCCTCCTGTCCACGCGACGGTTCCTGACCGCCGCGCAGATCGCCGCGACCGTGCCCGGCTACGAGCACGACCCCGACGACGCGCGCGACCACGAGGCGTTCCAGCGCAAGTTCGAGCGGGACAAGGCCGAGCTGCGCGAGCTGGGCGTCCCGCTGGAGACCGGCACGGCCAGCGTCTTCGACGCCGAGCCCGGCTACCGCATCGCCCACCGCGAGTACGCGCTGCCCGACATCCCCCTGGAACCCGACGAGGCCGCCGCGGTCGGCATCGCCGCCCGCCTGTGGCAGCACGCCGGGCTGGCCGCCGCCGCGTCGTCCGGGCTGGCCAAGCTGCGCGCCGCCGGGGTGGACGTCGACCCGCAGGCCACCCTCGGCATGGAGCCGATGGTCACCGTCGATCCCGCGTTCGCGCCGCTGACCGCCGCCGCGCGGGACCGCCGCGAGGTCGGGTTCGACTACCGGGTGCCCGACCGGGACGCCCCCAGCCGCCGCCGGCTGCAACCGTGGGGCGTGGTCTGCTGGCGCGGGCGGTGGTACGTGGTCGGCCACGACCTGGACCGCGCGGCGACCCGCTGCTTCCGCCTGTCCCGGGTGGTCGGCGCGGTCCGGGTGACCGGCGCACCCGGCGCGTACGAGCCGCCGGCCGGCGTCGACCTGATCAGCCACGTGGCCCGCTGGTCCGGGCCGGTGGAGCGCACCGGCCGGGCCACCGTGCTGGCGACGCCCGGGCGGGCCGCCGGCCTGCGCCGCTGGGCGGTGGAGGTGACCGCCGGGCCGGACGGCGACCAGCTGGTCCTGCCGTACGCCGACCCGGACTCTCTGGCCGGCCAGCTCGTCGGGTACGGCCCGGACGTGCGGGTGCTCGACCCGCCGGAGGTCCGCGAGGCGGTCATCCAGCGGCTCAAGGAGATCGCCGTCCGGCACGACGAGCTGACCGTCTCCGGGGGTGCCCGGTGACCCGCCCGGCCGCCCGCGGCGGTTCCCGCGCCTCCGCCGACCGACTGGCGCGGCTGCTCAACCTGGTTCCCTACCTGCTGGCCCGGCCCGGCATCGAGATCGCCGAGGCGGCCGGTGACCTGGGCGTCACCGAACGACAGCTCCGGGAGGACCTGGAGCTGCTGTGGGTGTGTGGGCTGCCCGGTTACGGCCCCGGTGACCTGATCGACATGGCGTTCGACGGCGACCGGGTGACCATCACCTACGACGCCGGCATCGACCGGCCGCTGCGGCTCACCCCCGACGAGGCCCTCGCGCTCGTGGTGGCGCTCCGGATGCTCGCCGAGACCCCGGGCGTGGCCAACCGGGAGGCCATCGAGCGGGCCCTCGCGAAGATCGAGGACGCCGCCGGTGACCTGGTGGGCGCACCGGTCGCGGTCCGGCTGCCCGGGGACACCCGGCGGGTCGAGGCGCTGCGCTCGGCCGTGGAGGGCGGAAAGGCGCTGCGGATCACCTACTACACGGCGGCCCGGGACGAGACCACCGAGCGCGTCGTCGACCCGCTGCGGATGCTGATGGTCGGCGGCCGGGCGTACGTGGAGGCGTGGTGCCGGCGCGCGGAGGCGGTCCGGCTGTTCCGGGCCGACCGGATCGACGCGATCACCGAACTGGACGAGCCGGCCACCGTTCCGCCGCAGGCTGTCCCGCACGACCTCACCGAGGGTGTCTTCCGGCCGTCGCCCGACCTGCCGCTGATCACACTGCGGATCGGGCGGGGCGAGCGGTGGATCACCGAGTACTACCCGTGCGAGCGGGTCGAGGCCGGCGACGGCGACCAGTGGCTCGTCTCGCTGCGGGTGACCGACCTGGGCTGGGCGCGGCGGTTCGTGCTGGGCCTCGGCCCGGACGTCACAGTGGTCGCCCCGGTCGAGCTGGCCGAACAGGTCCGGGCGACCGCCGCCGCCGCGCTCGACGCGTACGCCGTGCCGGCGCCTGTTCCCCGGCGTGCGCCGGCCGATTCCGTGCCGGCCGGCGTGCCGTCGGGCGATCCGGCGGTGGCCGCCCGCACCCAGTAGGCTGACCGGCGTGCTGATCTGGATCGTGCTCGCGGTGGTGCTGCTCCCGCTCGTGGCGCTCGCGCTGGCCGTCCGCCCGGTGCTGAGCCGGCTGCCCCAGCTGCGCCGCGCCGCGGTGGCGTTGCAGCGGCGGGCCACTGAGGCGGAGGCGCTCCGGGAGACCGCCGAGGCGTTGCAGCAGCGCGCCGAGGGTGTCCAGCGCCAGCTCGACACCGCCCAGCAGCGACTCGCCGTGATCAAGGCCAAGCGCGGCTGACCGACCTCTGTCGGCCACCGTCGTCCCCCGGCCGGGTGGCGATGGTTGACTGATCATCGCGGTTGGTCAAGACTTCACCGGCCGGGCCCTGATCATCATCCCCGGCAGGTGGCATTCGGTCCATCCACACGTACGATGGGCTGCGTATCACCCCCCGGACACAGAGCGACTGGAGCTTCTCATGGGTGCCCTCAAGCCGTGGCACATCGCAGTTCTCGTGGTTGTGCTGATCCTGCTCTTCGGTGCGAAGCGGCTTCCCGACGCGGCCCGCTCGCTGGGTCGCTCGCTGCGGATCATCAAGGCCGAGACCAAGAGCCTGCAGGACGACGACCGCGACCTGGCCGAGAAGGCCGATGCACAGGCCGGCTACCAGCCGCTGCCGCCGCACGCCGGCCAGCAGGCGCCGTACGCCGGGCAGCCGCAGCAGGCGCCGTACCAGCAGGCGCCGGCGCAGCAGCCGGTCGTCGACCCGGTGCACCGCGTCCGCGACAACTGACCGAAGGGCTCCACCACCGTGGCCTTCGCCCTGCGTAAGCGCGGCCCGAGCACCTTCGAACGGGCCGCCGACGGCTCGATGACGCTCATCGAGCACGTCCGCGAGCTGCGCAACCGTCTGTTCCGCGCCTCGCTGGCGATCCTTGTCGGCTTCGGCTTCGGCATCTGGCTGGCCGAGCCGGTGCGGCATTTGCTGTCGCAGCCGTACTGCGACCTGCCGGGGTCGAAGGACGCGTCCGGCAAGTGCCTGTTCGTCCAGCTCGGCCCGGCGGACCTCTTCCTGTTGAACCTGAAGATCGGCCTCTGGGTGGGCCTGATCATCGCGGCGCCGATCTGGCTCTACCAGCTCTGGGCGTTCATCGCTCCCGGTCTGCACCGGCACGAGCGGCGCTACGCCTACGCCTTCACGGCCCTGGCGGCACCGCTGTTCGCGGCCGGCGCGGTGCTGGCCTTCTTCGTCACCACGAAGGGCCTCGAGTTCCTGCTCAACGTGTCGGGCGACGACATCGCGACGAACCTTGAGGTCACCCGGTACATCTCGTTCGTCACCAACCTGATCCTGCTGTTCGGTGTGGCGTTCGAGTTCCCGCTGATCGTGCTGATGCTCAACTTCGTCGGCCTGGCGAGCGCGAAGCGGCTGCTCAGCTGGTGGCGGGTGGCGATCTTCGTGTTCTTCGCGTTCTCCGCCGTGGTCACCCCCACCCCGGACCCGTTCGGGATGACCGCCCTGGCGATCTGCCTCTCCGCGCTCTACTTCGCGGCGGTCGGGGTGGCGTTCATCAACGACCGGCGGCGTGGGCGGGGCAAGGAGGTCTACGCCGGTCTCGACGACGACGAGGTCTCGCCGCTGGAGTTCGACACGGACCCGGTCGTGGCCGGGCAGCGGGTCGACGCGACCGCGCCGATCGGCGCGCCCGAGCCGATCGCGAAGCCGGCGCCCATCGAACGCCGCTACGACGACATGACCTGACGGCCCCGCGCCGCCGGAGTCCACCGACGCCGTCCCCGCCTGCCGGGGGCGGCGTCGTCGCGTCAGCGGCCCCGTCAGACGCTCACCCCACGCGCCGGCGGCGAGACTGATCGTGACGTCGGCCGCCCCTGGTGAACGGCGGGTGTCCGACCGGTACGGTGCTGCCCGTGACCGCAGACGATCACCTGCCCGGCCCGCCCACCGATGGGCCGATCGAGCGCACCCCGCCCGCCCGCGACTCGGTCGACCGCGCCCGGGACGAGGGTGGCCCGGTGGCCGTGCTCGCCAACCCGACGGCCGGCCGGGGGCGGCACCGGGCGCTGCTGCCCCGGCTGCTGGACGGGCTGGCCGCCGCCGGCCGTCCGGTCCGGTTGCTGTCGGCGTCCAGTCCGGACGAGGCGGAGGCGGCGTGTCGTACCGCCGTCGCCGACGGCGTCGGCGCGCTGGTCGCGATCGGCGGGGACGGCACCGTGCACCGGGCCATGCAGGCCGTCGCCGGCACCGACGTGCCGTTCGGGCCGGTACCGGCCGGCACCGGCAACGACTTCGCCCTCGACACCGGCTTTCCGGCCGATCCCGTCGCCGCCGTGGCGGTGATCGCCGAGGCGCTGCGCGCCGGCCGGACCCGCGTCGTCGACCTGGCCCGGATGACCGGCGCCGACGGGGCCGAGCGCTGGTACGGCGCCGTCCTCGCGGCGGGCTTCGACGCGATCGTCAACGAGCGCGCCAACCGGATGCGCTGGCCGCGCGGCGCCCGCCGGTACGACCTGGCGATCGTGGTCGAGCTGGCCCGGCTCCGGCCCCGCCGCTACACGCTGCGCCTGGACGGGGTGCCGCACGAGATGGACGCGGTGCTGGTGGCGGTGGGCAACTGCCCGACGTACGGCGGTGGGATGCGGATCTGTCCCGAGGCCGATCCGACCGATGGGCTGCTGGACGTGGTGGTGGCCGGTCGGGTCGACCGGCGGACCCTGATCCGGGTCAAGCCGCGCATCTACCAGGGCACCCACGTGAGTCACCCGCTGGTGAGCAGCTACCGGGCCCGCACCGTGGAGTTGGCCGCCGACGACATCGTCACGTACGCCGACGGGGAACGCTCGCTGCGCCTGCCGGTGACGATCACTGCCGTGCCGGGGGCGCTGCGACTGCTGCTCTGACCCGTACCGCGCCGATGCTGGCGGCGATGACCAGCACGATGGCGGCGCATTCCAGCAGCGTCAGCGCCTGCCGCAGCACTAGCCATCCGGCGAGGGTGGCGATGGCCGGGCCGAGGCTCATCAGCACCGCGAAGGTGGCGGTGGGCATCCGGCGCAGCGCCAGCAGCTCCAGGGTGTACGGGAGCCCGGAGGCGAGCACCGCGAGGGCGGTGCCCAGCGCCAGCACCCTCGGGTCGAGCAGGACGGCGCCGCCGTCGACGATGCCCAGCGGCAGGGTGACCAGCGCGGCGAGGGTCAGTGCGAGGGCCAGCCCGTCCGCGCCCGGGAACCGGCCGCCGACCCGCGCGCTGAGCACGATGTACGCCGCCCACATCGCGCCCGCGCCGAACGCGAAGGCCACCCCCGCCGGGTTGAGCCGGTCGAAGCCGCCCTGCCCGAGCAGCGCCACCCCGGCCAGCGCGAGCCCCGCCCAGCACCAGCTCGCCAGCCGACGGGCGGTGAACACCGACAGCGCCAGTGGGCCGAGCACCTCCAGGGTCACCGTCGGGCCGAGCGGGATCCGCTCGATGGCCTGGTAGAACAGCGAGTTCATGCCGGCCAGGGCCAGCCCGAACGCGCCGGCCGCGAGCCAGGCCGAGCGGTCGTACCCGCGCAGCCGGGGCCGGCACACGACGAGCAGCAGCACCGCCGAGATCGTCAGCCGCAGGGTGACCGCCCCGGCCACCCCGGTACGCGGAAAGAGCAGCGCGGCCAGGGCGGAGCCGAACTGCACCGAGAGCGCCCCGCCGAGCACCAGCCCCACGGCGAGGACGCCGCCGCGGCGCTGCGGGGGCGCGTCGGCCGGGCGCGGTGCGGGCAGCAGGGTCTCTGTCACGAGCACGACGCTAGGCGGTCAGCCCGCAGTGCTCTCCGGCGGTGTCGACCGTCGGGAAGAACGCGAGCCGCGTCGCCCGGCTGGTGGCGAGCGGGTCGCGCTTCGGGGATACGAGAGCGTCGATGGGCCAGCTATCCTGCTCGGACCGGTATTGATCCACAGTTGGGAGCTGGCATGCGCCTCGCCATGGTCACGGTCTCCGCTTCGCCGCGAGGGCACGCCCGGCACTGATCGGGCGCCGCCGGAGATCACCCCCGGGGGTCTGGTGCTCCTCGCCGCGGAGCGGTCCCACGACGACCGTTTCCTTCCCTGGCTCGAGGAGCTCTTGTGCGTGCCCTTATATCCGCGCGTCTCGGCGCGGACTTCACCAAACTGTGGACCGCTGCGGCGGTGTCCAACGTCGGCGACGGTGTCACCATGGCCGCCGGCCCGCTGCTGGTCGCCTCCGTCAGCGACAACCCGGCCCTCATCGCCGGCGCCGTCTTCGCGCAGCAACTGCCCTGGCTGCTGTTCGCCCTGGTCAGCGGTGCCTACGTCGATCGGCTCGACCGTCGCCGTCTGGTCGTGGTCGTCAACCTCGCCCGCGCCGCGGCCCTGGTGGCGTTGTCGATGACCATCGCGACCGGAACCGTCTCGGTGGCCGTCATCTACGCGGTGCTCTTCCTTCTGGGTACGGGCGAAACCCTCGCGGACACCGCGCTGGGTGCCCTGCTCCCGGCGGTGGTCGCCCCGGAGGAACTGCCGCGCGCCAACGCTCGGCTCTACGCGAGCTTCACCATCGGTAACCAGTTCGTCGCGAAGCCGCTGGGCGCGTGGTTGTTCGTCGTCGCGGCGGCGGTGCCGTTCGGGGTCGACGCGCTCACCTTCGCGACGTCCGCAGCGCTGATCGCGGGCATCCGGCGCGTCCCCGTCGTTGGCGATCCGCCTCGGCGGGCCTCGCTGCGTGCCGAGGTCGCCGCCGGCGTGCGGTGGTTGTGGCGGCACCGACTGCTGCGGACCCTCGCCGTGAGTATGGGACTGGGCAACATCGCGTTCGGTGCCGCGTTCGCCGTGTTCGTGCTCTACTGCCGGGAGCGCCTGGGTGTATCCGCCGTCGGCTACGGATTTCTGTTGTCCGCCTTCGCGGTCGGCGGCCTGGTCGGCACCGCAGTCGCCACGATGCTCACGCGCGCGCTCGGCAGCGCCACCGTGTTGCGTGCCGGCCTGGTGATCGAGGTCGTGACGCACGTGTGCCTCGCGACCACGACGACACCCTGGGTCGCCGCCGTCGTGCTGGTCGTGTTCAGCATCCATGCCATGGTGTGGGGCATCACCGTCACCTCGGTCCGGCAACGGGTCGTGCCTGCGCACCTGCGCGGCCGGGTCGGCAGCGTGTACGCATTGCTGGATCTCGGCGGCGCGGCGCTGGGCTCGCTCCTCGGCGGCCTGTTCGCCAGCGCCTGGGAGATCACCACACCGTTCTGGGTCGCCGCCATCGCGACGGCGGCG
>NZ_JBFAPG010000228.1:0-9488 GCF_040675595.1 Micromonospora sp. NPDC049580 | reverse complement strand
GTCGTGCCGGGCCGGCACGCTGGTGACGTTGACCCCGCTGGCCTGGGTCACGGCGTCGACCAGGGGCGGGAAGTCGATCTCGGCGTCGTCGAAGGCGTCGTCGTCCGCCTCGGCCAGGTTGATCACATGCTGTACGTCGTCGGACGGGGTGTCCGGGTCCTCGGCCCACTCACCGCCGGCCCGGTAGCACTCGTCGTACAACCCGCGCTGGGTGTCGGTCCAGTCGTCGTCGTAGCTCGCCATCGTCCACCCCTTTCCGGCCGCTCCACCTGAGCATGCCGGGCGGCGACGGGCGTCGGCGGCGGTACGGCCGAAACGCGCACCGGCCGACGTTCTCGCAGCGCGACATCGGCGACGTAGTCTGCGGAGGTGATCTACAAGCTGTTGCCGACCGTCGAGTGGGACGACGCCCAGGCCGCCGGCGCCGTCGCCGGCTCGGCCGTGGACCGGCAGGACGGTTTCATCCACCTCTCCGCCGCCGACCAGGTGGTGGAGACGGCCCGCCGGCACTTCGCCGGCGCCACCGGCCTCACCCTGCTGGGCGTGGACGCCGACCGGCTGGGCGACGCCCTGCGCTGGGAACCGTCGCGGGGCGGGCAGCTCTTCCCGCACCTGTACGGACCGCTGCCGCTGACCGCTGTGGTGACGGCCCGCGCGTTGCCCGCCGACACACCGGTCGCCGACGCGGTCGCCGCCCTGCTCGACTGACGCGACGGCACCAACCCCCGCTCCGCTGACGCGACCGCGCCACCCTGGCTCCGCTGACGCGACCGCGCCAACCCCCGCTCCGCTGACGCGACCGCGCCACCCTGGCTCTGCTGACGCGACCGCGCCCGGTCCGACTGATGTCGGGCCGGGCGCGGGACGTCGTACGCGCGGGTCAGCGGCAGAGGCGGGAGATCTCCTCGGCGAACCGGTCCATGGGGTTGGCCTCGGCCGGCCCCAGCAGGTAGGTCTTCAGGTCGCGGCGTGCCTCGGTCATCGGGTCGTCGCCGGCCCGGGTGACCGCCACGATCTTCTCCAGCTCGCCACAGTCGGCGGAGAGCAGGTACGCGGCCCGCGCGGTCGGGTACTCCCGGCGGAACTCGTCCTCCGGCAGGCCCGCCGGGTTGGCCACCACGTACGGCCGCTGGCTCTGCACGAAGTCGGAGACCACACTGGACACGTCGCTGATCAGCAGGTCGGTCTGGTTGAAGCAGTCGAACAGCGCCGGCGTACGGCCGGTCACCACGAGGTGCGCGGTGCCGTCCAGGGACGCGGCGTTGGGGTTGCCGCCGGCGGCCTTGATCGCCTCGACGATCCGGTCGTGCACGGCCTTGGCCGCCTTGGACCGCGACCCGGTCAGCGGGTGCGGCTTGTAGACCAGGCGCACCCGGGGGTTGGTGGCCAGCAGGCCCTTGACGATCCGCTCACCCATCAGCACCAGCGAGGTGTGGTACGGGTCGTCGTCGAGCCAACCCTCCCAGGTGGGCGCGTAGAGCACGGTGAACGGCCGGTCCACCGACTCGGCGCCGAAGGTGTGCACCCCGGCCAGCTGCGGCCGGCCGATCTCGACGATGTCCGCGTCGAGCACGCCCACCCCGGCGCGGGCGTACCGCTCCCGGCCGGCCAGGCCCGCGACCCAGACCTCGTCGTACACCTTGCTGTAGGGGTTGACGCTGGCCTGCTTGTCGCTGTCGCCGTGCCCGACGAAGACGTGCTTCATGCCGGGCTCGCGCAGCATGTGGATGTTCGCGCCGACGTTCGCGGCGTAGAGGGCCGCGCGGACGCTGCCGAGTTCGAGGTTCATGAAGTCCACCCCGGCCGGTACGCAGATCACCGGCAGCCGGGTGTCGGCCAGCTCGGTGAACGCCTCCCGGCTGCGCATCAGCACCACCGCGCGCTGGTTCAGCGCCTCGGTCGGCGCGAGCCACATGTTGGCCTGGTAGACGTCCTTCGCCGGTCCGGCGAAGTAGAGCGCCACCTCGGGCCGGTACGTGTCGAGCCAGCGCTGCACGGCGGGCAGCAACGGGCCCTGCCCGGAGCCCCGGCCGCGCAGCCAGGTCACCGCGATGATCGCGCCCACCACCGCGGTCGCCGCCACCGTCACCGTGGCGGCCACGAGGAACGGCATCGAATCGTGCTGCACCGCGGCGGCCACCGCGGCCGGCACCAGCAGCACGTTGAGCAGGGGCATCCGCTCGCCCGCGACCGCCGCCGCCCAGGCCGGCGGCCGAGGGGCCGAGCGCAGCGGGCCCAGCTCGATGTTGCGCACCAGGGCCGACAGCGGGTTACGACGGTCGATCATGGTGGAGAGCGCGCCGGCGAACACCGAGACGACCCACACCGCCGCCGGCAGGATCAGCAGCAGGCTCAGCTCGGTGCCGTCGAGGGTGACCTCCGCGGCGACCAGCAGCACGGCCGCCAGGTCCCGGGTCAACTGCCGGTACGACCAGTGCAGGCCGACCTTCTCCAGCAACAGCTGCGACTGCGGGGACCAGCGGGCGACGGCGAACTCGCCGAGCACCGCCGCCAGTCCGGCGACGGCGAACAGGCCGACCCAACCGAAGACGCCGGCGACGAGCATGACCAGGTAGGACAACACCAGCAGCGCGCTGCGGGCGGCCACTCCGATGCGTCCTGTCAACGTGCCGAACAACGAGTTCGCTCCCTACGATTTCCGTCTTGGACGCATGCCCGTGGTGCGTCGATGACACTCCCCGTCGCGCATGGCCTACCGCGCACCAGGAGCGGCCGGCCACAGATGTGGTGATCCAGACCCCGTGCGGCGGGCGGTAGTGGTGACTGCGACCTTAACGCGAACGGACCCAGCGGTGTCGCTCGGGTATCGGGCGCACATTTCGGTCAACGCACCGGCCGTCCGCGTACCACCCCAGGACGACGCACGGGCCGCTCAGCGGACCGGGTACTCAGCCGACCCGCCGAAAACAGGTCATGGCCCCGGGTCCCCGACGCTTGGCGAACTCCTGGTAGCCGAGCTGTGGTGCCATCTCACGGGCGTACTGATTTCCGTTGTAGACACAGATGGTGCCCACGTCCAGCCGGTCGAGCGCTGACGCGAGTTCGGTCGACGTCGGGGTGGTGGCGCCGTCGGCGAAGCCCGCGAGCAGCAGCCGGTCCTTGGCGAACTGGGAGTTGAGATCGTACTCAACGAGATAGAAGTCGCGCGGAAGGACGACCCGGACCTGGCTGGTGACGACCAGGGAGGCGCGCATGATGGTCTTCGGCGCGAGCAGCAGGCCCGGGGGCCGGTCCAAGCCCTTGATCCAGAAGGCGATCGACTGGCGTTGCTGCGGCAGCTTCCAGGTGGGCCGCTCGTGCACATCGACCCAACTCTTCGCGGACCACATCGGGGTGGCGAAGAGAGCGAACGAGGCGACCAGCAGCACCGCGATCCCACCCGCCGCGGCGCGACGCAGCACCGGCGTGGGCGCCGGCACCCGGACCGTACAGAGCAGCCCGATCAGTGTCGGCAGGGCGAGCAGCCACGGCACCCGCCACAGCACCACGGAAATGCCGCTCAGCGCGCTCAACGCCTCCAACACCCCGGGGACGAACAGCACGCTCAGGGCCGCGGTCGCACCTGCGGTCAGCAGCGCGGGCGTACGTCGACGGGCCAGCAGCGGGCCGCACCAGAGAGCCAGTCCGGAGATCACGCCGACCACGCCGAACAGCAGGGTCCGCTTGTAGGTGTACGCCGCGTCGAAGAAGGCGTCGTCCGCGCCGTCCGCGGTCAGCCCGCCGAGCAGCAGACGGGACACCACGAGCGAGCCGATCGGGTACGCGAGGGCCGCCACCCCGGCCACCACCGCGGCCTTCCAGCGCCCGACCAGCAACATGGCGAACCCGGCGGCGCCGACCAGCATCGGCAGGATGATCGCGGCGGTGGTGGTGAGGCCGATGGCGGTGATCGAGAGCGCCACGATGAGGAACAGGCTGCGCCGGGAGCGGTTGTCGAACCACTCGGTCAGGTAGAGCCACATCAGCGGGATGACGGCCGACACGAACATGCCCTTGCCCTCGTAGAGCCGGGGCAGGTGGAACGTGCCCAGCGCGGCATCCCCGCCGGCGACCAGGTACAGATACGCGACGGCCACCGTGAAGGCGAGCACGGGTCGACGCGGCGCCCACCGGTGGGTCAGTCGCCACAGCGCGAGCACCGCCAGGACCGCCATGATCGGTAGCGCCACGTACCAGGTGGCCGAAGCACCGTGGATGCCGAAGACGTGGGCGAGCGCGCCGTCGAACACCTCGATCGAGGGGATCGGAGGCTGCGAACCCATCGCCGGCAGGACGTTCTCGGAGAACAGGAAGTCGTTGAGCGGAATGAGGTCCCGCTCGGCGATCCAGACTGATTTCCCGACGTAGTAGACGTCGTCGGGAGTGTTGCGGGCCAGGAAGAACGAGGAGATTCCGACCAGCACCGAGATGACGAGCGCGTACGCCGACTGCGATGCCGTGGGCATCGGCGCGACCGAGGAGGACGTCGGGCCGCTCAGCCAGACCCGACGCAGCAGCAGGATCCCACCGGTCGCGGCGAGCAGGCCGGCTACCGCCGGAATCCACCAGGTGACGGCCGCACCGGTTCCCGCCACTCCGGCGGTGACCGCGGCCACCGCGGCAGCGACGAGCACGCCGATCAGCAGACGGCGGTCGACGGGAGGCTGCGGGTCGGCCGATTCGACCGGCTCGGGCCGTTCCTCCTCGCCGAAGATCCCTCCGGGGCGCCGGCGGGCGCGCAGCACGGCCCCGACGGCGACCAGCACGCAGGCGACCAGCCAGATCCGGAAAGTCACCGACGGACGCAGATCCGCCAGGAACGCCGCGTGGTAGAGGACGGTGAAGAGCGCGAACGCGACCACGGCCCCATCGGTGAGCAGCGCCGGCGCGGCGGCCACCAGGGCGCGTACCCGGGCGGCGGGGTTCCGGTCGGGGCCCTGGCCCAGCCGGGACACCTGTTCGGGGCGCGGCGTCGGGTCCGGGTCAGTGGGCGCGACGGCGATGCTGTCGACGTTGGCCACGGGCGTCCTTCTCGTCAGGCGGATGTGGGGGCGAAAAACGGATGTCGGTTTCGTGACGGCCGGGTGTCAAGTGGGCAGCCTAGCGGAGGAGGGCGGCGCGGCCGGCCCCGCTGCGAGTGGTGTCGTGGGCTCGGTCAGCCAGGAATCGGCGCCGCCCTGGGCAGCGGTACGGAGCTGGTCGCGCCGAGCCCGGCGGCCACGGATTCGACCAGGTTGTCCAGGTAGCTGTCGGTCAGCGGCAGCCGGGCGATGGCGAGCCGCCAGTAGAGCGGGCCGACGATGAGGTCGACGGCGGCGTCCGGGTCGGTGTCGGCGGGCAGCTCGCCGCGCTGCACGGCGCGGGTGACCAGGCGGCCGCCGATCTCCTGCTGGCGGGCGTGCAGCACCTGACGCAGGGTCTCCTCGATGGCCGGGTTGCGGGCGGCCTCGGCCAGCAGGTCCGGGATGATCTGCGAGGCCAGGGGGTGGCGCAGCGCGTGCGCCACCGCCTGGAACAGCAGCGCGAGGTCGCCGCGCAGAGTGCCGGTGTCCAGCACCGGCAGCTTGCCGTGCGCCGCGGCGGCGACGATCTCCACCACCAGGTCCAGCTTCGAACTCCACCGTCGGTAGATCGCCGTCTTGCTGACGCCGGCCCGGCGGGCCACCGCCTCGATGGAGAGCCGGCCGTAGCCGACCGCGGCGAGCTCCTGCATGAGCGCCCGCCGGATGGCCGTGGTGATCTCGTCGCGCAGCACCGCAGCGCCGGCCGGGACACGCCTCTTCTCGGTCGTCACCATGGACTCTTCTCGCAGGTCACGCCCACTACAGTAGCGCAACGACGCTACGGTTGCGTCCCGACGTGTTTCGGACTACTGTCCACGCAGCGGCGAGGCGGCGCCCCGCGCACCCTTCCCACTAGGATTCCATCGTCGCGAGCAACCCGTCTGCACGAAAGATCGGAGCGCCATTTCCATGGCCACCACCGCGCTGGTCGACCCCGACACGGGCCTGACCCAGGCGCAGCTGGCCGCTCGGCACGGGCTACGGGTCGCCGGTGAGCGACCCACCCTCGCCGAGTACAGCCGCCGACTCTGGGCCTACCGGCACTTCATCGCCGCGTACGCCAACGCCAAGCTGGTCGCCTCGTACAGCAACGCCAAGCTGGGCCAGCTCTGGCAGGTGCTCACCCCGCTGACCAACGCCGCGGTCTACTACCTGATCTTCGGGGTGGTGCTGGGACAGAACGACCGGATCCCGAACTTCATCGGCTACCTGACCACCGGCCTGTTCATCTTCAACTTCACCCAGAGCGCGGTGCTGGCGGGCACCCAGTCGATCAGCGGAAATCTCGGGCTGATCCGGGCCCTGCACTTCCCTCGGGCCAGCCTGCCGCTGTCCACCACGGTGACCCAGTTCCAGCAACTGCTCGCCTCGATGGTGGTGCTGATCGGGATCGTGCTGGTCACCGGCGAGTCGATCACCTGGAAATGGTTGGTGCTGGTGCCGGCCCTGCTGCTCCAAGCGGTGTTCAATGCCGGCGTGGTGCTGATCGTCGCCCGGCTGGGCTCCAAGGCGAGCGACCTCAAGCAGGTCATGCCGTTCCTCATGCGTACCTGGATGTACGGCTCCGGCGTGCTCTACAGCGTCAGCCTCTTCGCGCGGCTGCCCGGCTGGGCGGCGACGCTGGTCCAGTTCAACCCGCTGCTGGTCTACATCGAGCTGGCGCGCTACGCGCTGCTGGACGAGCCGCCGATGCTCAACGAGTCGCTGACCCAGCTCTGGCTGGTCGCCGCCGGGTGGGCGCTGGTGGCCGGCATCGGTGGCTACATCTACTTCTGGCGCGGCGAACAGGAGTACGGCCGTGGTTGATTCCCTGCGGGCCGCCGACGAGGCGACCGTGTCCCTGCCCGTGCTGGCGCAGGAGCGGATCCCCACCGTGGTGGTGGACGACGCACACATCATCTACCGGGTCCACCAGGGTGCCACCGGTGGCACCACTCCGGTGGCCGCGCTGCGCCGGCTGGTCAAGCGCACCAACGCGCCGAACGTCCGGGAGGTGCACGCGGTCAAGGGCGTCTCGTTCACCGCGTACCGGGGCGAGGCGATCGGGCTGATCGG
The DNA here is from genome assembly GCF_040675595.1 of Micromonospora sp. NPDC049580. NCBI lineage: Bacteria > Bacillati > Actinomycetota > Actinomycetes > Micromonosporales > Micromonosporaceae > Micromonospora > Micromonospora sp. NPDC049580. Next base: position 2,370 of record NZ_JBFAPG010000228.1, on the reverse strand, counting down.
CAGCAACGGCTCCGGCAAGTCCACGATCCTGCGGGCCATCGCCGGCCTGCTGCCGGTCAACCGGGGCGCGATCCACACCCAGGGGCAGCCGTCGCTGCTCGGCGTGAACGCCGCGCTGCTCAACGACCTGTCCGGCGAGCGCAACGTCGTCCTGGGCTGCCTGGCGATGGGCATGCACCCCGACGAGGTGGCCAAGCAGGCCGCGGGCATCATCGACTTCTCCGGGATCAACGAGCGGGGCGACTTCGCCAGCCTGCCGATGCGCACGTACTCCTCCGGGATGGCGGCCCGCCTGCGGTTCTCCATCGCCGCCGCCAAGAGGCACGACGTGCTGCTCATCGACGAGGCGCTCGCCACCGGCGACAAGGGCTTCCGCAAGCGCAGCGAGCAGCGGGTACGCGAGCTGCGCGAGGGCGCCGGCACGGTGTTCCTGGTCAGCCACCAACTCTCGTCCGTGCGTGACACCTGCGAACGGACGATCTGGCTGGAATCGGGCGTTCTCCGGATGGACGGCCCCACCGACGAGGTCATCCGCGCATACGAGGCGTACGCGAACAGCAAGTAGAGTGCCGGCCAACCTCCGGCATCGACACGGCACCAGGACCGCGTCGCCCGCATTGGGGCGGCGCGGTCCGCGCGTTAAGGTTCATTCCGTCGCCGCTCGGGCGGAACCTTCCGTTAACGCAATTCTGAGAGTGAGGATCCGGCAATGACGCAGGACCAGACCACTGGCCCGGACGCCGCAACGGAGACCCCCGCACCGTGGCGGCCCTCGCGGACAGTGGCCGTGGTGCTGGCCGGCGGCACCGGGACCCGGCTGGGCCTCGGCATCCCCAAGCAGCTGCTGAAGATCGCCGGTAAGCCGATCATCGAGCACACCCTGGCCGTCTTCGAGGCCGCTCCGGAGATCGACGAGATCATCGTGCTGATGGCCACCGGCCACGTCGAGGACGCCCGGCAGATCGTCGAGAAGGCCGGCCTGCGCAAGGTCACGAAGGTGATCGAGGGTGGCGACACCCGCAACGCGACCACCCGGATCGCGCTGGACGCGGTCGGCCCGGCCGACTGCAACATCCTCTTCCACGACGCGGTTCGCCCGCTGCTCAGCGGCCGGATCGTCCGCGAGTGCGTGAACGCGCTGTGGACCTACGACGCCGTCGACGTCGCCATCCCCTCCGCCGACACGATCATCCAGGTGGACGAGAACGACTGCATCACCGACATCCCGGTGCGCTCCCGGCTGCGCCGGGGACAGACCCCGCAGGCGTTCCGCTCCCCCACCATCCGCGAGGCGTACCGGATCGCCGAGGGTGACCCCGACTTCGCGGCCACCGACGACTGCGGCGTGGTCCTGCGCTACCTGCCGGGCACCCCGATCAAGGTGATCGACGGCTCGGACGAGAACATCAAGGTCACCCACCCGGTCGACGTGCACCTGGCGGACAAGCTCTTCCAGCTCGCCGCGGCGCAGGCGCCCCGGCTGACCGACCACCGCAGCTACAGCGAGGAGCTGACCGGCCGCACCATCGTGGTGTTCGGCGGCAGCTACGGCATCGGCCACGAGCTGACCGAGCTGGCCCGGCGCTACGGCGCGCAGGTCTTCCCGTTCAGCCGCTCCACCACTGGCACCCACGTGGAGCGCGCCGAGGACGTCGAGGCCGCGCTGACGACCGCCTTCGAGGCCACCGGCCGGATCGACCACGTGGTCGTCACCGCCGGGATCCTGGAGAAGGGCGCCCTGGCCGAGATGGACGAGGAGACGATGGACCGGGTGTTGCAGGTCAACTTCGTCGGTCCGGTGACCATCGCCCGGCAGGCCCTGCCGTACCTCCAGCAGACCAAGGGCCAGCTGCTGCTCTACACCTCCAGCTCGTACACCCGGGGTCGGGCCCGCTACGCGCTCTACTCGGCCACCAAGGCCGCCCTGGTCAACCTGACCCAGGCGCTCGCCGACGAGTGGGCCGACGTCGGCGTCCGCGTCAACTGCATCAACCCGGAGCGGACGGCCACCCCGATGCGGACCCGGGCGTTCGGCGAGGAGCCGGAGAACACCCTGCTCGCCGCGGAGGCCGTCGCCCAGTCGTCGCTGGACGTGCTGATCTCCGACCTGACCGGTCAGGTCATCGACGTACGCCGGGCGCCCGGTGACGGTCCGTCGGTGCCGGCCCAGTCTGCGCGGGCCGAGGCGGCGGCGGCCGTGACCTCCGCGAGCTGACGCGGGCGACGGAACTCCGACGGCGGCGAACGGAACGACATGCGTGGTGACCTGGTCCGAAAGCTGCTTGCCCGGTGCCTGAGCGTCGGTCTGGCGGTGCTGGCGTTCGTCGTGGTGGCGTTGACCGGCGCCACCGGGTGGGGGCTGGCGCTGGC
>NZ_JBFAPG010000227.1:0-9495 GCF_040675595.1 Micromonospora sp. NPDC049580 | reverse complement strand
CGGCGCTGCCGGCGACCCGGGCCGGTGGCTCTGCCGCGACCCGACTCGGTCGGCGACGGGCCGCCGGGGCGACGCCCGCCCTGTGCCGGGACACTGACCGGCGTCGCGGGAGCAACCGGCTCGGGCGACCCGGTGGCGCCGGTGAGGGTGGCCGAGGCGTCGTCCGTCGGGGTGTCGGCCGCGGCCAGCGCGGCGGCGAGCCGTTCGGCGACGGCCGGGGGCAGCTCCGGGGAGGGCTCGGCCCAGCGGGCCAGCTCGGCGCGGACCTGCGTCACCGCGGGAGCCAGCAGCGCGTACGCCTCGGCCCAGGCCGGGTCCGCGTCGACCAGCCGGGCGATCTGGGCCTGCTGTGGTGTGCCGTCCAACGCGCCGCCGAGGTAGTCAGCGAGCAGGTCGGTGTCGACCTCCCTGAACCCCTCGTTCGTCACGCGTCCTCCTGGCTGGTGTCCTGCCGGTACCGAACCGACCCCGATCCGACGCCCTCGGCCGGGCGCGGGTTCCCCGGCGTGACGCCGGGCACGTCCGCGTTCCGGCCGGCCGGGGCCGGCTGCGATGGCGTCGCCGGCCGCAGATGCCCGAGCAGCACCGCCAACCGTGCCCGACCCCGGGCACAGCGGCTCTTCACCGTCCCCTCGGCGACACCGAGGATGCGGGCCACCTCGGCCACCGGGTAGCCCTGCACGTCCACCAGCACCAGGGCGGCCCGCTGCTCGATCGGCAGCGCGGCGAGCGCGGCGCGGACGACCAGCGCCGTGTCATGGTCCTGTGCCGGCGCGGCCGGCTCGACCCCGCCGGTGCCCGATCCGTCGCCGGACCGGTTGCCGTCGGGCAGTGGAACGGTGGGGTGTGCCTGCCGGCGTCGGATCCGGTCCAGGCACGCGTTCACCACGATGCGGTGCAGCCACGTGGTGACGGCGGAGTCGCCACGGAATCGGCCGGCCGCCCGGTGTGCCGACAGCAGGGCGTCCTGGAGGGCGTCGGCGGCCTCCTCGCGATCACCGAGCGTCCGCAGGGCCACCGCCCAGAGCCGGTCGCGGTGCCGGTGGAAAAGCACCGCGAAGGCGTCCCGGTCACCGGCGACGTGGGCGCGCAGCAGCTCGAGGTCCGTTGCCGCGTCGCGCCCGTCCATCACCACGTCCAGCGGATGCGGTGCCCGGGTCGTGCTGGCCGGATCACGAACCCTGGACCGTAATCTCCTGCACGCCGAGCCGGAAGCCGTCCTCGTCGCCGATGGCCGGCAGCTCGGTGAACCAGAGCAGCAGGTAGCGGTACTTCTCGTCGGCGTTGAAGCCGTTGAAGGTCATCGTGGTGCCGTCGTGCTCCTTCAGGACACCGATCTCGGTCTTGTAGTTCGCCACCATCTGCTTGTCGCCGTTGGAGGTCGACGGGTAGCCGGACGTGCCGGCGAGCAGCTTCGCGGTGGCGCCTCGACCGGAGAGCACGGCCTGCACCGACTTCACCGTGTGCGGCGAGCCCAGGTCCAGCCAGACACCCATGCCGGCCTTGAGGTTCCCGTACGTGGCGTTCGGATAGCGGTCGGTCTCCCAACCCTTGTCGTTGTCGCCGTCGATGATCTTGTCGGCGCCGCCGAGTTCGTCGCGCTTGCTGCTGTCCGGGTCGATGATCCGGATGCCCTGCACGCCGAGGTTGCGGACCGTGGCGGCGGCCGGGGTGGCCTCGCCGGCCGGAGCGCTGGCGGTGGGCGTGGCCCCGGCGCTGTTCTGCGGGTCCTTGTCGTCGCCGCCCAGCGCGCTGATGCCGATGAGCAGACCGACCAGGGCGACCGCCAGCAGGCCGGCGATGCCGATGGCGACCTTGCGACCACCGGCCGCGGCCAGCGGCGACGGCTCGTCCTCGGTGTCGGCGGCGAACCGCAGCGGCCCGCCGTTGTCGAGGTAGTGCTCCTCCTCGGCGGGCACGTCCAGCCGGGCCAACTCGGCCGCCAGCACGTCGGACGACGGCGGAGCGATCTCGGCGTCGAGCAGATCCATGGTCAGGTCGTCCAGGTACGCGGGCACCCCGGCCCGAACCTGGCGGGGCGCCGCGAGGGCGCCCCCGGCGTCCCGGACCGCGTCCGGGATGGCGGCCCGACCATGGCCGGCGGTGGCGCCGCGCAGCGGCGCCTCGGCGTGCGGCCAGTGACCGGTCAGTGCGAAGTAGAGGACGCCGCCGACCGCCCGGATGTCACTCTCCTGGCTGTCGTCGCCGTCAGTGCGTGCGTCGGCCAGGACCACGCGACCCTCGTCGCTGATCATCACGGTGCCGGGGTGGACGTTGCCGTGCACCATCCCGGTGGCGTGCACCGCGGCGAGCGCGCTCGCGACGGCGTTGCCGATCGCGGTGGCCCGCGCCGGGTCCAGCGGACCATCGGCGGCCAGGTCGCGCAACGACTGCCCGTCCACCCACTCACGGACCACGTACGCCCGCTCGGCCTCGTCGATCGCGTCGTAGACGCCGACCAGGTTGGGGTGGATGACGCGGCTGGCCGCGACAGCGGCCTGGAGCATCTCGGTGGCGGAGTCGCCACCCGGGTAGCGCAGCACCACCGCGACGGGGCGGCGCAGGATGACGTCGACTCCCCGCCATACCAGCCGACCCGCGCTGTCGTTGTTGATGTGCTCGACCAGCTCGTAACGCTCGGCGAGGATTTCACCGGCCGTGGGAGCACCGAAGGTCATGACCGGAGGAGCGCTCTCGTCCGCCTCCTGACCCTCGCCGACCTGGGTCACCCGTCCTCCCTCGGTGATCGTGTCGATCGATGGACCCGCACTGCTGGGCATGTGGCTTCCCGCTCTGCCGTCGAAGGAACCGGCCAACCGGTGTCGACGCGCAGCGTCGGCGCCTGCCGTACCCGTCGAGAGCGACCTTACCCGGGTTGCCCGTCTCCCCGACATGTCATCTTCTTGCCGTACCCGGCGGGGTGCCGGGAGTCGGGGAAGTCGTCCGGTTACGACCGTTGTCAGCCACGTTGCTGGCACATGTACTAGCCAATCTACGGCTTCACCGCAAGTGACCGACGCCGGGGCCGCACCTGGCGTGGTGACCTCGCCAACCGCCTGTTCCCGCCGATCGGGCGACCACGCTCAGCCGTACGGTTGGTTATCCACAGGTCGATCCGGTTGTTGACCGGCGAATCGCGGAGTTATCCACAGGTGCATCCCCAGCCTGGTGATCCGTGGTCACGTTCCGTGTGGCTACGACTTTCGGTGCCCGGATCCTTGCGGTCAGCGACCGAGGCGGCGGCGGACCATGCCGACCACCTCGGTGATCTCCCCGATCCGCAGCACCATGGCGAGACCGAGGTACGTCCCACCGATCACCGCGCCACCGATCACGAGCTGGACGATGGCCTCCAGGCGGGTCGGCGTGTCGTCGCCAGGCAACAGCTTGACCACGAGCAGGCCGACCAGCCCCGCGCCGAGTGACGCGACCAGGACCCGACCGCCGGTACGCATGATCTCCCCGAGGCCGATGCGCCCGACCCGGGGGCGCAGCAGCCAGGCGGAGCCGACCGCCGCCGCCAGGTAGGAGACCGCGTTGCCGATCATCATCCCGGCGCCGGCGAAGCTGGCGGAGAACGCCACGAAGAGCACGATCTGCACGCCGACCCGCAGCGCCACCACCGGAATGTTGATCAGCGCGGGGGTGCGGGTGTCCGGCAGGGCGTAGAAGGCGAAGGTGAAGAGCTGGCTCACCGCGAACGGAACCAGCGCCAGCGCGGCGGCGAGCAGCACGACGGAGGTGGCGGTGGCGTTGTTCTCGTTGAACGCGCCGAACCGGAACAGCGTGAACGCGATCGGAGTGGCGAGGACGGCGTAGCAGACCGCGATCGGGGCGAGCACCGCCGTGACCGTGCGGGTGCCGCGCGACAGGTCGGCGGCGACGTCGGCGTACCGGCCGTCGGCGGCGGCGGCGCTCATCCGGGGCATCAGCGCGGTGATGATCGAGACGGCGATGATCCCGTGTGCGGTCATCAGCAGCAGGAAGACGTTGTTGTAGATCAGCGGGCCGGCGGCGTTCTCCTTGCCGGCCCGGTTCAGCAGGTTGAACAGCACGATGAGGCCGACCTGGCTCACGGCGACGTAGCAGATCATCCACGCCCCGAGCCGGCCCAGCTCGCGTAGGCCGAGCGCGCGGAAGTCGAAGCGCAGCTTCCAGCGGAAGCCGACCTTGCGCAGCGCCGGCAGCAGACCCGCCGCCTGGACCGCGACGCCGAGCAGGGTGCCGCCGCCGATCAGCAGGATCCGCCCGGTGGTCATCTCCTCCGGGCGGACGATCTCCGCGCCGAACACGGCGATGTAGAGACCCGCCGTCCCGATCACCACGAGGTTGTTCAGGATCGGCGCCCACATCGGCGCGGCGAAGTGCCCCCGGGTGTTGAGCACCGCGCTGATCAGCGCGCTCAGTCCGGAGAAGAAGATCATCGGCAGCATGAGACGGGCCAGCCCCGTGACCAGCTGGGAATAATCGCCACTCGCCGGGCCGCTGCCGTAGAGCCACGTCAGCGTCGAGGCGAAGGCGACCGCGAGCAGCGCCGCGACGCCGAGGGCGAGCACCGCCAGGGTGAGCAGCCGTTGGGCGTACGCCTGGCCGCCGTCGACGTCGACCTTGCGGCGACGCACCAGCACCGGAATCAACACGCTGGTGAGCACGCCGCCGAGCAGGAACTCGTAGACCATCCCGGGCAGGATCTGCGCGGTGGTGTACGCGTCACCGACCAGCGCGCCGCCGAGCGCCGCCGCGATGACCAGGTTGCGCAGGAAGCCCGTACCCCGGCTGACCAGGCTGCCGACCGCCATCACCGCGCTGTTGGTCGCGGCGCTCGCCTCGCCCACCTGCTCCTGCGGTGGGGCGGTCGACTCCATGGCCGGCTGGTTCAGTGGCTCGGCCGAAATGAACGTGGCGCCGTCGGAGGGGCGGACGTTGGCTCCCGCACCGCCGTCCTGCGCGGCGTTCGCGCTGCGGTAGAGCCCGCCGCTCATCTCCAGCCTCCCAGGGGTACGTCGAGCCGGGCGCCGACCCGCACGTCACAGACCATAGTCAACCCCTGCCCGATACCCGCGCCCGGCGGATCGGATCACACCCCGGCCCGATAAGCTGGCGATCCCATGTCCGAAGCCTCCGCTCCTCACGCCGCCGACCGCCGCGAACTCACCGCCGCGCAGCGCAACGCCGTCGCCGAACTACTCCGGGTCTCTCCGGTCGCCGACGAGTTGGGCCGCCGCTTCGTCCGCGCCGGTCACGAGCTGCACCTGGTGGGCGGTTCGGTGCGGGACGCCCTGCTCGGCCGGCTCGGTGACGACCTGGATTTCTGCACCGACGCCCACCCCGACGAGACGCTGCGGATCATCAAGGGCTGGGCCGAGTCGATCTGGGAGACCGGTCGGGAGTTCGGCACCATCGGCGCTCAGCGCGACGGTCTCCGGCTGGAGATCACCACCTTCCGCGCCGAGTCGTACGACCAGGTCAGCCGCAACCCGGTGGTGGTGTACGGCACCAGCCTCGACGAGGACCTGAAGCGGCGTGACTTCACCATCAACGCGATGGCGGTCAGCCTGCCGGAGCACCGCTTCACCGATCCACACGGCGGGCTGGACGATCTCTCAGCCAAGGTCATCCGTACGCCGAGCACCCCGCGGGAGTCGTTCGGCGACGACCCCCTGCGGATGCTGCGGGCGGCCCGGTTCGCCGCTCAACTGCGCTTCGCCGTGCACCCGGACGTGCACGCGGCGATGACCGAGATGGCCGCCGACCTGGACCGGATCACGGCCGAGCGGGTGCGGGACGAGTTCACCAAGCTGCTCTGCGGCGCCGACCCGATCACCGGGCTGCGGCTGCTGGTCGACACCGGGCTGGCCGAGCGGTTCCTGCCGGAGCTGACCGGCCTGAAGCTGGAGATCGACGAGCACGCCCAGCACAAGGACGTCTACGAGCACACGCTGACGGTCGTCGAGAACGCGGTCTCCTTCGAGGAGGACGGCTGCGACTTCATCCTGCGGATGGCCGCCCTCATGCACGACGTGGGCAAGCCGGCGACCAAGTCCGTCGGGCCCGACGGCCGGGTCAGCTTCCACCACCACGAGGTGGTGGGCGCGCGGCTGACCAAGGCCCGGATGAAGGCCCTGCGCTACCCCAAGGAGATCACCGCGAAGGTGACCGCGCTTGTCGCGCTGCACCTGCGTTTCTACGGGTACGGGCGGGGCGAGTGGACCGACTCGGCGGTGCGCCGCTACGTCGCCGACGCCGGTGACCTGCTGCCCCGGCTACATAAGCTGACCCGCTCCGACTGCACCACCCGCAACCGGCGCAAGGCCGCCCAGCTCGCCGCCGACTACGACGCGTTGGAAGACCGGATCGCCCGGATCGCCGCCGAGGAGGACCTGGCCCGGGTTCGCCCCGACCTGGACGGCAACGCGATCATGGAGCTGCTCGGCGTACCGCCGGGGCCGGTCGTGGGGCGGGCCTGGAAGCACCTCAAGGAACAGCGCCTGGAGCACGGCCCGCTGGACCGCGACGCCGCCGAGGCCGAGCTGCTGCGCTGGGCCCGCGCCGAAGGCCTGATCCCCTGACGTTGGCTGGCGCGGCCGGGGCGTCGCTCCCGGAGTGAGAGCGACGCCCCGATCGGCGTTACCTACTAGCGCGTCTCGACGGCCGTTCCGTCCACGGACGGGCTCTTGCCCGCGGGGGTGCCGTTGCCGCTGGGCGTGGACGCCGAGCCCAGCCGCGCCAGCAGGCCGGCCAGGTCGATGCCGGTCAGGTCGCTGCCGAGCTGCAGTCCCTGGGCGACGTTGCCGGCCACCGACTTCGTCAGCGACGACGCGCCGTCGGTGGAGATGACGGTCATCTTGTCGATCGCCCCGATCGGAGCGCTCGCCGCCTCGACCACCTGCGGCAGCACCTTGACCAGGAGGTCCAGCACCGCGGCCTCGCCGTACGCCGCGAACGCCTCGGCCTTGCGGGCCATCGCGTCGGCCTCGGCCTGTCCTCGGGCCAGGATGGCCGCCGCCTCGGCCGTACCCTCCCGCTCGACCGCCTCGGCGATCGCGGAGCGCCGCCGCTGCTCGGCCTCACCCTCCTTCGCGCCCTCGATCGCGTTCGCCTCGGCCAGCGCGGCCCGCCGGGCCCGCTCGCCCTCACCGGTGAGCCGTGCCTGCTCGGCGGATGCCTGCGCGGCGGCGATGACCGCCTGTCGCTGCGCGTCGGCGCTCAGCACCGCAGCGTTGCGGGCCGCCTCGGCCTCCTGCTCCACCTTGTACCGGGCGGCGTCGGCCGGCTTGCGCACCTCGGTGTCCAGCTGACGCTGCTTGAGCTCGGCGTTGCGCTCCGCCACCTTCTGCTGCTCGGAGAGGATCGCCTGGTCCCGCTCCGCCTGGGCGAGCGGCCCGGCCGCGGCCGACTTGGCCTTCGCCGCGTCGATCTCCGCCTGGATGCCGGCCTGCTTGAGGGCCAGGTTCCGGTTCGCCTCGGCGATGGCCTCCTCGGCGAGCAGTCGCTCCTGCTCGGCCTGCTGCCGGGCCCGCGCCTCGGCGATCGCCGCGTCCTTGAGCACCCGGGCCGCCTCGGGTCGCCCCAGATCCTGCAGGTACGAGCCCTCGGCGAGGATGTCCTGGAGTTGGAAGGTGTCGAGCACCAGACCCTGGTTGGTCATCGAGTGCTCGGCCTCCTCGGCCACGGCGCTGGCGAAGGCCGCCCGGTCCCGGATGACCTCCTCGACGGTGAGCCGGCCGACGATCGAACGCAGCGCGCCGGCCAGCACCTCCCGGGTGAAGTTGTCGATCTCGTCCTGCTGGTGCAGGAACCGCTGGGCGGCCGCGCGGATCGCGTCCTCGGTGCCGCCGACCTTGACGATCGCCACGCCGTGCAGGTCGGCGCGGATGCCCTGCTTGCTGACCGCGCCTCGGATGCCGACGTCGATCCGCCGGCTGGACAGGTCGAGCGACTGGAGCTTCTGCACCACCGGGAGCACGAAGACCGAGGCGCCCAGCACCACCTTCTGCCCGGAATTGTCGGTCGACCGGGCACCGTCGGCGGTCTGCGTGGTGCGGCCCTTGCGGCCGGTGACGATGAACGCCTCGTTCGGCCCGGCCACCTTGATCCGGGACAGAACGAAGAACACCAGGACGAGCGCGAGGAGAACCGCGCCGCCGACAGCTATCAACAGGGGCATGGAGGGGAAGTCCCGTCTGCGAGGAGGAAATCAGTAGGTTTCGACGTGCACGCTGGTCTCGCTGAGCGCCTGTACGACGAAGATCTGAGCGCCGACCGGGATCGGCTGGTCGGCGCGGGCGTTGAGCTTGACCGGCTGGCCGGCCACGCGTACCCGCACCTCGCCGTACCCGTTCACCGGCACCGGGGTCACCACCAGGCCTAGCGCGCCGACCAGGTCGTCCCGGGTGGGGGTGGGGTCGGTGCGCATGTTGCGCGCCGCCCGACTGAGCCGCGACGCCAACCACGCCGTGGGCACGGCCGCGAGCAGGCCGCCGGCCGCCGCACCCGCGATCAGCGCGGGGGTACGCGCGCCGAGCAGCTCGTTGACGATCGCCCCGCCGAAGCCGAACGCGCCGGCGAACCCGGCGACCGTCTCGGTGGAGATCGGCCCGTCCACGTCGGCGTGCCCGAAGTGCAGCAGCTCGCTGCCGAGCAGGGCAAGTGCCAGCACCCCGACACCCGCCCCACCGATGATCAGAAAGATGAGCGTCCCCGTGGCCACGACCCGCACGGTATCGACGTGATGCAAGGTTCAACAGTCACCAAGGCGCGATGATGAGCTACCGATGCGGGTCGCTGCCGCCGCGGTCCGGCGGCTGAGGAGTGGCTTTCGGCTCGACGCTGGTAGCCGGGCCGGCGAAGGGGTCCGCGACAGGGACAATGGGTCGATGCGCTGGACCGTGCTCGACTCACCGATCGGCGAGTTCTCCGTGGCCACCGACGGCACGGGTGTCCGCGGAGCCCACTTCGGCCGCGTCGAGGGGGCGGCCGACGAGCCCGACGACCCGCTGTCCCGGCAGACCGTCGCCGAACTGCGGGCGTACTTCGCCGGCGAGCTGAGCGCGTTCACCGTGCCCGTGTCGCCTCCGCGCGGCTCCGAGTTCGAGCGGGCGGTGTGGCGGGAGATGACGCGCATCCCGTACGGCGAGACGTTGACCTACGGCGAGGTGGCGCGGCTGGTCGGGGATCCCGGGGCGGCGCGGGCGGTGGGGGTGGCCTGCAACCGCAACCCGATCCCGGTGATCGTGCCCTGTCACCGGATCGTCGGCGCGGGCGGCAAGCTGGTCGGCTTCGGCGGGGGCCTGCCGCGCAAGGTCAAGCTGCTGGAGCTGGAGGCCGGCGTGGCCCTGCGACAGGCCTGGGCCTGACCGCGTTGCTCTCAAGCCCATCTGCTGATCGTTGGCGGCTGAGCAGCTCGACACGCCGAGCACCGCGCTGCCGAGCCGCCACCGATCGCCGCACCGCAGTGCCGGACGCGGCGAGGGGCCGGGTCCGGCCGGACCCGGC
>NZ_JBFAPG010000226.1:0-9568 GCF_040675595.1 Micromonospora sp. NPDC049580 | reverse complement strand
GGCCACCAGCCGTGCCTGCTCAGGACAGCGAGCAGGGGTTTCCGTTGACGGTGACCAGACCCGGCCTGGGGTTGGCGCCGCCGTTGGTCGTGGCGTTGAAGCCGAACGTCACCGTGCCGCCGGGCGCGATCTTGGCGTTGTACGACTCGTTGCGTGCCGTCACCGTGGCGCCGGCCTGGGTGACCTTCGCCAGCCATGCCTCCCGGACGCGCTGGTCACCGGTGAACGCGAACCGCACGGCCCAGCCGTTGACGGTGGTGGCGCCGGTGTTGCGCACGGTCAACTGCGCCGTGAAGCCGGTGCCGCCCTGCCAGGCGCCGTAGTTGACGTAGCTCACCGAGCAGGTGCTGGCCGGCACCGCGCCGGCCTCGCCCTGGTCGGCCAGGAACGAGGAGATCCAGGCCAACGCCGAGTTCCAGTTGATCGCGACCTCGTTGGTCGAGTACGAGTTGATGTCGTCGACGTAGCAGAACATCGGCTTGCAGCCGGCGAGCAACTGCGCCGCGAACGGATCCTGCAGGGCCGCGTTCGCGCCACCGGCGAGGGAGCCGTCGGGCGGGCGGGGCAGGTCGGGGTTGAGCTGGTGGCCGAAGATCCGGCTGTGCTGGTTCTGCGCGTTGTGTTCGCCCCAGCCGGTGACGTACGAGATGTTCAGGGCGTTGCGGCCGAGGATGTAGTCCATCGCCTGGACGGCACCGTCGCGGTAGGTGGCGTTGCGGGTCAGGTCGAAGGCGGTGGCCAGGACGATGGCGTTGTTGATGATGCTGCTGTTGCCGCCCCAGAAGTAGCTGTTGGCGTCACCGGGCATCGGCAGCCCGTACGCCTGCCGGCGCAGCTCGGCCAGGTACGCGTCGGCGGCGCCGGTGACCGAGGCGCGGACCCGGGTCAGCTCGGCGGCCGGCAGCCCGCTCGGCACGGTGGCCAGGTCGAGGCGGCCGAGCGCCGCGACGCTCTGCCAGCCGAAGCCCCGCGGGTCGAACACGTCGCCGGTGTGGTGCGGCGAGGCGCTCAGGTCGGTCAGGTAGGTCTGCTCCCCGGTGCTGAGGTACAGCTCGACCGCCGCCCAGTAGAACTCGTCGGTGACGTTGCTGTCGTCGTACGCGCCGCCGCCGGTGCCGTCGTTGGGGCTGGCGTACACCGCGGGATGGGCCTTGGCGGCGGCGTAGGCCGTCTTCGCGGCAGTGGCGCAGCGGCGGGCGAACGCCGCGTCGTAGGGGGCGAACAGCCGCGCGCACTGGGCGGCGGTGGCGGCCAGGTTGAGGGTGGCCGCGGTCGACGGCGGGTGCAGCTCACGTGGCTGCGGGTCGTCCTGCGGGGCGAGCGGCAGCCCGGTCCAGTTCTGGTCGTGGATCTTGTGGTGGACCATGCCGGCGAGGGGCTTACCGGCCGGCACCTGCATGCGCAGCAGGAACTCCAGCTCCCAGCGGGCCTCGTCGAGGATGTCCGGCACGCCGTTGCCGCGCTCGGGCACCCGCAGCGAGCTGTCGGCCAGCCTCGCGCCACCGTCGGCGGTGGCCGCCGTCTTGGTCCGCTCGAACGTGTTGAGCAGCTGGTAGGTGGCGATGCCGCCGTTGACCACGTACTTGCCGTGGTCGCCGGCGTCGTACCAGCCGCCGCGCACGTCGAGCGAGTAGTCGCAGACGCCCGGCTGGCAGGGCACGCTGGTGTCGCCCCGGTTGGGCGCGACGCCGAGGTGACCGGCCGGGCGGGCGTACTCGTCGCCGATCAGGTCACCGTCGATGGCGATGCCGCTGCGCTGGGCGTAGAAGAACTGCAACGAGTCGGCGCGCAGCCGGTCGTAGAGGGTGCCGGAGATGTCGAACGGGTGGCTGGTCTCGCCGTCGACGGTGAGCGTCAGCCCCGCTCCCGGGGTGCGGTAGCTGGAGAAGTCGACGGTCTGCACGTTCTGCCCGGAGGCGGCGTCCACGCCACGCGTGGTGGTGGTGCCGCTGGCCAGGACCGCGCCGGCGGCCGAGCGGAGCTGCCAGGGCAGCGGCGCGGTCGCCTCGGTGACCACAGTGGCGTTCTTCGGCCCGCCCGGCAGGTAGCCGACCTGGTTGACGCGCACCCGTGGCCCGGTGTCCGGCTCGTACGGCTCGGGCGGCTCGCCGCCGCGCAGCGAGACGTCGTCCAGGCAGATGGTCTGCGTCGCGGCGCTGCCGCCGACCTGGAAGATCAGTTGGGCGTTCGGGTTGTCGTCCGGCACGGTGAAGGTCTTCTCGACCCGCTGGGCGGTGCCGGTCGCGGTGGCGTCCACAGCGGCGTACGTCGTGTACGGGGCGCTGCCGAGCTGCAGCACGGCCTTGACCGTCGCGCCGGGGGTGGCGGAGACGGCGAAGCCGAGGGTGTATTCGGCGCCCGCGATCAGCGGCACCCCGTCCTGGCCGATGCCGGCGTCCCAGGGGTTGGCCAGCCCGCCGGGGACCGTGGTGCAGAGCCGGCCGTCGGTGACCGCGAGCGCACCGGTGCCGAAGGAGAACCAGGGGCTCACGCCGGCGCTGAAGTCGCCGTTGTCGATCTGCTCGGGGGCGTCCGGTGGAGGGTCGGCGTGGGCCGCGCCGGCGCCCGCGCCGGTGAGGGCCAGAGTGGTCGCCGCAGCCAACAGGAGGCGGCGTCGGGATGGCGTCACGGGGAGTCCTTCCGGGACGGGAAGAGGAACGGTGATGGTGGTGCGGTGGTGTCGAAAACCTGGGAGCGCTCCCAAGTATCGGCTCGATGTTTCCAGCGGCGGATCGCCCTGTCAATTGATCCGACTGGATGGGTTCTGGCGCGCGACGAGGGCGGCCGGTCCGGCCGCGCACTGTCGTCGCGTCGGCCGGGCAGCGTGAGATTGGCCGCGCCACGCCCCGTCGTCCTGATCTCCTAGAGACAACTGCGCCCTTCGCCTGGCAGGCTGCCTCCCATGACCCTGAAGCTGCGTTCCGTGGGAACGAGCGACCGTGGGCTGATCCGCAGCGGAAACCAGGACGCCCTACACGCCGGCACCTGGCTCGTCGCCGTCGCCGACGGCATGGGCGGAATGGCCGCCGGTGACCTGGCCAGCTCGCTCACCATCGACGCGGTCGCTCCGCTGGACGTGGAGACACCCGAGGACGCTCTGGTGGCCGCCCTGCAGGACGGCATCGCGCTGGCCACCGCCCGCATCCGGCAGGCGGTCGCCGACGACCCCGAGCGCCAGGGCATGGGCACCACGCTGACCGCCCTGCTCTTCGCGCGTACCGGCAGCTGCCTGGCCCTCGCCCACGTCGGAGACTCGCGGGCCTACCTGTTCCGCGAGGGTGTGCTCAAGCAGGTCACCCGCGACGACACCTTCGTCCAGATGCTCGTCGACCAGGGCGTGATCACCGCGGACCAGGCGAGCAGCCACCCGCGCCGGGCGGTCGTCACCCAGGCGTTGCAGGGCGAGGACGTCTCCCCGTCGTACGCGACGATGGTGCCCCGGGCCGGCGACCGGTGGCTGCTGTGCAGCGACGGCCTCTCCAACGTCGTCCGCCCGGACACCCTGGCCGAGGTGCTCACCGGCTACCCGGACCGGTCCGCCTGCGCCGGCAAGCTGATCGACCTGGCGCTGCACGCCGGCGGGCCGGACAACGTCACAGTGGTGGTGGCCGACGTCGTCGAGGAGTAGCCCCTCCTCAGCGCCGACGCGGCGCGGCACGCCGCGTGGGCGTCGCCGTGCCCGGGTCCTCCGGCCACGGATGTCGGGGATAGCGACCGCGCAGCTCCGAGCGGACCTGCGGATAGCCGGTACGCCAGAACGACGCGAGATCCGCGGTGACCGCCACCGGTCGGCCGGCGGGGGAGAGCAGGTGCAGCAGCACCGGCACCCGGCCGCCTCCGACGCGCGGGGCCGCCGGCCAGCCGAACGTCTCCTGAAGCTTGACCGCCAGCACCGGCGCCGCCGGATCGGCGTAGTCGACCCGGATCCGCGAGCCGCTGGGCACCTCGATGCGTTCCGGCGCCAGCTCGTCGAGGCGCGCGGCCTGGGCCCACGGCAACAGCCGGCGCAGCGCCGAGGTCACGTCCACACGGCTCAGGTCGGCGCGTCGCCGGGCAGCGGCCAGTTCCGGCCCCAGCCACGTCGGGGCGGTCGCGAGCAGCGCCTCGTCGCTGACGTCGGGCCACTCGTCGCCGAGGTGGTGCCGGCAGAACGCCATCCGCTCGCGCAGCCCCCGTGCCGCCGGCGTCCACGGCAGCAGCCCCAGCCCCTCCTGGCGCAGGCCGGACAGCAGCGCCGCCGCCACCTCCGCCCGGTCCGGGCGGTCCAGCCGCCGCGCCACCAGCTCGATCGCGCCCAGCCGGGTGACCTCCCGGGCCACCACGTCCCCGTCGGACCAGCCCACCTCGCGGCGCGTGGACAGCAGCGGGCCGGCCGCCTCTCGGGCGGTCGCCTCGTCCAGCGGGGTGGCCCGGCGGATCCGCGCCGACGGCGCGCCGGGGCGGCGGTCGGCGACGGCCACCGCGAGCCAGTCGGACCCGGCCAGCCCCGATCCGACCGCCAGCTCCGCGGCGGTCCCACCCGTCATGAGGTACGCGGACCCGCCCGGCCGCCGCACCCGGGCCAGCCGCTCGGGGTACGCGAGACCGACCAGCAGCCCGGCGGCGAGATCGTCGGTGAGTCCGCCCGAGGCTGCCCGCCCACCGGCGGGCAGCGCGGCGCGTAACCGGCGTACCTCGGTGCGCCAGCGGGCCGTGGCGCCCGCGTCGGTCCCGGCGCGCAGCCGACGCCAGCCGGCCACCAGGTCGTCGCCCGGGCCGGCCGCGCTCTCCTCGGCGACCAGGGCCACCACCTCGGCGGCGCGGTCCGCGCCGACCCGACCGGCGCCGTCGAGCAGCGCACGGGCCAGCCGCGGGTGCGCCCCGGCGGAGGCGATCACCCGGCCCCGCCCGGTGATCCGGCCCGTCCCGTCGACCGCGCCCAGCGTCTCGAGGGTGTCCCGGGCCACCGCCATCGCCGCGGCCGGCGGCGGATCGGGCAGCGCCAGCCCGACGCCGTCGGGGCGCCCCCAGGCGGCCAGCTCCAACGCGAACCCGGTCAGGTCGGCGGTGGCGATCTCCGGCTCCGGCCGGGCGGGCAGCCGCTCGTGGGTCGCCTCGGACCAGCAGCGGTAGACGTACCCCGGGGCCTCCCGGCCGGCCCGGCCAGCCCGCTGGGTGGCGGCGGCCCGGGAGACCGGCACGGTGATCAGCGCGCCCAGTCCACGGGCCAGATCGATGCGGGGCACCCGGGAGAGTCCGGCGTCCACCACCACCCGCACGCCCGGCACGGTGAGGCTCGTCTCGGCCAGCGCGGTGGACAGCACCACGCGACGCCGGCCGTCGGGGACGCCGGGACGCAGGGCCGCGTCCTGCTCGGCGGCGCGCTGGCGGCCGTGCAACGGCAGCAGGTCGACGGTGTCCCGCAGGTCGCCGAGCCGTCCGGCGACCGCGGCGATCTCTCCGGCCCCGGGCAGGAAGACCAGCACGTCGCCGTCGTGCTCGCGTAGCGCCCGACGGACGGTGGCGGCCACGTGGTCGAGCAGGGCGCGGTCCACCGGCCCGGCCCCCGGCGGCGCGACCGGCCGCGGCGGCGGCGCCCAGATCCGCCGTACCGGGTGCAGCGCCGACTCGGCCCGGACCACCGGGGCGGCGGCGGTCCCGCCGAGCAGCGCGGCGAACCGGTCGGTGTCCGGCGTGGCGGACATCGCGAGCAGCCACAGGTCCGGTCGGAGGGTGGCCCGGGCCTCCACCGTGAACGCGAGTGCGAGGTCGGCGTCGAGCTGCCGCTCGTGGCACTCGTCGAGCAGCACCGCACCGGTGCCGGGCAGCTCCGGGTCGTGGTGCAGCCGGCGGACCAGCAGGCCGGTGGTGACCACCTCGATCCGGGTGGCCGGGCCGACCCGGCGCTCGCCGCGTACGGCGTAGCCGACCCGGTCGCCGACGCGCTCGCCGAGCAGCTCGGCCATCCGCCGGGCCGCGGCGCGCGCCGCCACCCGCCGGGGTTGGGCGATCACCACCCGCCCGTCGACCCGGTCGGCCACCGCCAACGGCGCGAGAGTGGTCTTGCCGGTGCCCGGCGGGGCGACCAGGACCGCGGCGCCGGCCGCGTCGAGCGCGGTCAGCAGCGCCGGCAACGCCGGACGGACCGGCAGGTCCAGGGTTACGTCGGAGAGCACGGCCCAGTCTCGCACCGGTGCGGGGGACTCAGCCGCGACGGACCTCGGGAAGACCGTGCAGGAACGAACGCCAGGCGGCCGAGCCGAACGCGAGCACCGGGCCGGAGCGATCCTTGCTGTCCCGGACGGCGACCCGACCGTCGACTGTCGCGACCTCCACGCAGTTGCCGTTGCCACTGCTGCGCGTGCTGGTGCGCCAGTCCGCCCGGGTCAGGTCGAGCGCCGTCATCCGTGGTACCTCTCGTCTGCGTCGGCGTGCCGCAGACGCGGTCACGCAAAGTTACGAGAAGCCTCCTTGAGGTGGGTCAGCGACGCCCCCGGATCGAGTGCCATCCGGCACAGCTCCTCGTGCAGAAGGCTATACCCGAGCACATGATCGGCATCCTCCAGAGCCAGGCCCATCGTAAGGTTATCCAGGTAAACCACTGACGCGTCGGCGGCGTCGGCGAAGTTGAGGATCACGTACGGGGTGGTCATCGCCGGATGCTCGCCGGCCGCGAACGGCAGTACCTGAATTGTCACGTTGGGTAACTGGGCGATGTGGCTCATGTGGGCCAGTTGCTCGGCCATCACGGCGGGGCCGCCGACCGGGCGCAGCAACACGGCCTCGTTGAGCACCACCGACAACCCGACGGGGTCCTCGCGGCGCAGCACCTCCTGGCGGCGCAGCCGGGCCGCGACCTTGCGCTCCACGCCGTCCTCGCCGGCCGTGCGGCGGAAGATCGCCCGGGCGTACGCCTCGGTCTGCAGCAGTCCGGGCACCGACTCGGCCTCGTACGTGCGCAGCGCCGCCGCCTCCGCCTCCAGTCCGACGTAGAACTCGAACCACTCCGGCAACACGTCGCTGTAGTTCTGCCACCAGCCGCGCTGCTGCGCGCCCCGGGCGATCTCGATCAGCGCCTCGGCGTCCGCGCCGGTGACCTGGTACAGGGCGAGCGCCGCCCGCACGTCGCGGGGCTTGATGCCGATCTGCGCGGTCTCGATCCGGGACAGGTTGCTCTTGGACATGTCGAGCTGGCGGGCGGCCACGTCGAGGGTCATGCCCGCCCGTTCCCGGAGCTGGCGGAGCTCGCGTGCGATGCGCCGACGGCGCACGGTGGGGCTGGCGGCGGGCCGGATGGTGGAGGCGGCGGTCACCGTCCGAGTCTGTCACGACAAGATCCGCAGGTCGCGCCTGCACGGAGTGCAACTTTCAAATCTGGGAGTTGCGTTGCAGTAGCCGTCGGTGCATCCTTTTCCGGGCGCGAACACTGTGGACACAGCCGAGCGGGAGGACCGTTTGCTCATCGCCGACGAGTTCTTTCTCATCGCCCACAACGACACCCGCGGCAAGGCCAAGCTCCACCCGGCGGCGACCGGCCTCGGCCTGGCCGCCGGGCTCCTCGGTGAGCTGACCCTCTACGGGCACATCACCGTCTCGGGTGGACAGGTCACCGTCATCGACCGGCGCCCACCCGCCGACGCGCTGGCGCACACCGTGCTCGACCAGTTGATCGGTGAGTCGCAGCACCGGGCCGTGAACGTCTGGCTCAGCTTTCTGGCGCAGAGCGCGACGACCTCGGTGGGCGAGCGGCTCGCCCGGGCCGGCGTACTGCGCCGCCACGAGAGCCGGCGGCTGCTCCGTACCTCGGTCAGCTATCTGCCGATCGACCTCAACGCCGTGGCCTGGCCGGCCACCCGGCTGCGGGCGCTGCTGGAACGCCCCGACCCGCCGAGCGTGCCGGACGCGCTGCTGCTCGGCCTGGTCGTGGCCGCCGGGCTGACCCGCGAGGTGCTGTGGAGCGCCGGCCCCCGCGCCCACCACCGGCTGAACGTCCTCATCCCCGCGCTACCGGCGCCCCTGAAGGAGCTCGTCGGGCACACCGAGGCCGCCGTCGGCGCAGCCGTGCTGCGCGGCATCCCCTGATTCCCCCGGTAACCCCAACCCCTCCCCCTCGACAACCGGAGTAGTCGTATGCCATCGACATCGACAGTCGACCGACCCAGCAATGTCTCCGAAGCCCTCGCGAGGGGACGCCTCGGCGTCCCCTCGGTCATCTTCTTCGTCCTGTCCGCAGCCGCGCCGCTGACCGTGGTGGCCGGCGTCGTCACCACCGGCTACGGCGTCATCGGCGTGACCGGCATCCCGCTGGCCTTCCTGGTGGTCGCCGCGGTGCTCGCCCTGTTCTCGGTCGGCTACGTGGCGATGTCCCGCCAGGTCGAGAACGCCGGCGCCTTCTACGCCTACATCTCGCGTGGCCTCGGCCGGCCGGCCGGCGTCGGCGCCGCCTGGGTGGCGCTGATCGCGTACAACGCGCTCCAGGTCGGGCTCTACGGCACCATCGGCGTCGCGGCCGAGCCGGTGCTCGACCGGATCTTCGGCGGACACCCGCACTGGTCGATCGTCGCCCTGGTGGCGTGGGCGCTGGTCGGCCTGCTCGGCCTGCTGCGGGTCGACATCAACGGCCTGGTGCTCGCCGCGCTGCTGGTCGCCGAGATCGTGGTCATCCTCGTCTTCGACCTGGGCCAGCTCGGCAACCCGGCCGACGGTCAGGTGAGCTTCGCCGCCCTGTCGCCGGACAACCTCTTCGTGCCGGGGGTGGGCGCGGTGCTGGTGCTGGCCATCCTCGGGTTCGTCGGCTTCGAGTCCGCGGTGGTGTTCAGCGAGGAGAGCAAGGACCCGAAGCGGACGGTGCCGCTGGCGACGTACCTCTCGGTGGCGATCATCGCCGGGCTGTACGCGCTCTCGTCCTGGACCATGACCGTCGCCGTCGGGCCGGACAAGATCGTCGCTGAGGCCGGGGAGCAGAGCGTCGGGCTGATCTTCAACCTGGCCGCCGCCCAGCTCGGCGACACCGCGGTCACCATCGGGCAGGCGCTCTTCCTGACCTCGGTGCTCGCCGCGATGATCTCGTTCCACAACACCACGGCCCGCTACACCTTCGCGCTGGGCCGGGAGCGGGTGCTGCCGGCGGTGTTCGGGCAGACCTCGCCGCGGACCGGCTCGCCCCGGGCCGCGTCGCTGGCACAGAGCGTCCTCGGCCTGCTGGTCATCCTGCTCTACACCGTCAACGGCTGGGACCCGGTGGTCCAGCTGTTCTTCTGGGGCGGCACCACCGGCGGGTTCGGCGTCCTGCTGCTCATCGCCACCACCTCGGTGGCGGTGATCGCCTACTTCGTCCGCCACGGCGGCGAGACCCTCTGGCGCCGGGCCATCGCACCCGGCCTGGCCACCGTCGCACTCGTCGTGATCATCTGGTTGGCCGTGTCGAACTTCGCCAACCTGCTCGGCGTCGCACCCGACTCCAACCTGCGCTGGGAGCTGCCCGCCGTCTACCCGGTGGCGGCCGCGCTGGGCATCGCGTGGGCGCTGCTGCTGCGCGCCAACCGTCCGGACACGTACGCCCGGATCGGTCTCGGCGCGGCGAGCGCCG
>NZ_JBFAPG010000225.1:0-9584 GCF_040675595.1 Micromonospora sp. NPDC049580 | reverse complement strand
TACCTGTACGACGTGTGGCAGGTGTCGAAGGGCCGGGTGCCGGAGCGGATCGTGCCACGGACGCCAGCCGAACCGCTCCTCGGTGGCCCAGCCCGCGCCCGTGTCGCCGTAGCTGGTGGTCACCTCGGCGGTGTTCTTCGCGGTCACCGTGTGCACGATCCGCTCCGGCACCCGGCCCTTCGACACCTGCCACACGTCGTACAGGTACGGGCTGTCCACGGTCAGCGTCAGGTCCAGCGTCGCCCGGCCCTTGCGCGCCGCCGCGATCAGCCGCTGCCCGTCGTCGTACGCGACGACCATCGCCGGGATTGGCAGCCGCTCCCCCGCCGGCCGCCAGACCGTCCACGCGCTCTGGTCCTCGGGCCGGACGATCAGCACCACCGCGGCGCCGGCCGCCGCCGCCGCGGCCACCTGCTCATTCTCGTTACGGTTCGGGTCGGCGGCGAGCAGCGCCGCCGCGCCCCGCACCCGGGCCAGCTCGGCCGGGGTTCCGGTGCCGGCCCAGACCAGCGGCAGCTTCCGTCGACCGGTCGGCGCCGGGGACGTGCCCAGCAGGTTGATGTCCGACGGGCCGGACACCCCGCTGATCGTGGCGTCCACCATGGGCGCGACGAGCTGCCAGCGGGAGGCGAACTCGAACTCGCCCTGGCGTACCTGGCGGGTCGGCGTGACGTTGACCTGCTGAATGGTGCTGTAGGCCATGACGCCGTGGTCGATCTGCCGGCCGTTGCCCAACACCCGGTGCACGTAGAAGCTGAGCGTGGCCCGCTGCTCGCTGGGCTTCGGCGTCTCGATCCGCACCGGCGTGCCCTTGCGGGCGTCGAGCACCACGGTCAGGTCCCGGTCGACGGTCAGCTCCGGCTCGACGGCCTCGGTCAGCTGCTCGTCCAGGGGGGCGCCGTGCTCGACCAGCGCGGTCAGCAGGTAGGTGCCCTCCTCGACCCGCAGGGTGCCCTCGCCCGGCCACCAGCCCCAGTAGTCCGACTCGGGCTGCTCACCGAAGAGGGTCAGCGCAGGCGAGAGGGTCAACTGACCCTGCCGGCCCAGCACCTTGATCGTGACGTCGTGGATCGGACCGCTGACGGTGAGGCCCACCGGCGTGCGCACGGCGACGCCGTCCGCGCCGGTCGCCACCAGCCATCCCCCGTGCGGGCCCCGGGCCAGTTTCGCCGGGTCGGCGCGCAGCGGCACCGCCACGCTGCCGCCCGCCGGCACGGTCACCTCGCCGGACGCGACGGCGACCCCGTCGTTCTCGGCCGCGCCGCTGTCCAGGTTGCGCAGGTCCAGGGCCAGCCGCAGGGTCCGCGCGACCGCCGTGCCATTGGTGTACGTCACACTCCGCTCGGCCACCGCGCCACCGGTGGTGATCCGGCCGAAGTCGGCGGTGGCCGAGGCGTACACCCGCTGCGTGAGCGCCCGCGCCACGTCGACCCGACCGCCGCCCTGCTCGAAGACGGTCAGCGCCGGGTTCGCCTTGGTGGTGCTGACCAGCGCGTCCTTCAGCTTGCCGGCGGACCAGTCCGGGTGGTCCTGCGCGAGGATCGCCGCCGCGCCCGCCACGTGCGGGGTGGCCATCGAGGTGCCGGACGCGGTCGTGTAGGCGTCGCCCACCGGCGTACCCATGGTGGTGCCGGCGGCCCGCGCGGCGACGATGCCGACGCCCGGCGCGGTGATCTCCGGCTTCAGGCCGTTGTCGCCCAGGCGCGGCCCACGGCTGGAGAACTCGGCCAGGTTGTCGTCGCGGTCCACCGCGCCGACGGTGAGGGCCGCCGCGGCCGCGCCCGGCGAGCCGACGGTACGCGCCGCGCCCGCGTTGCCGGCGGCGACCACGAAGAGCGCGCCGGTCTCGGCGGTCAGGTCGTTCACCGCCTGGCTCATCGGGTCGGTGCCGTCGGTCGGGTCGCCGCCGAGGCTCATGCTGACGACCTTCGCGCCGGAGTGGGCGGCCCACTCCATGCCGGCGATGATGGCCGAGTCGTAGCCCGAGCCGGCGTCGTCGAGCACCTTGCCGACCAGCAGTCGCGCGCCCGGCGCGACGCCCTTGCGCAGCCCCGCCGACGCGGCGCCGCTGCCCGCGATGGTGGCCGCGACGTGCGTGCCGTGGCCGTGGCCGTCGCGGGCGCTGCCGCTGCCGGAGAAGTCCCGCGCCTCGGCGATCCGTCCGGCCAGGTCGGGGTGGGTGGCGTCGACGCCGGTGTCGAGTACGGCCACCTTCACGCCGCTGCCGTCGCGGCCGGCCGCCCAGGCCGTCGGGGCGCCGATCTGCGGCACGCTGTGCTCCAGCGTCGGGTGCACCCGCCCGTCCAGCCAGACGTGGGCGATACCGCCGCCCAGCCGGGGCGCGGCGGCAGTGGTCCGGCTCGTCGGCGTGCCGGCGAGGGTGCTCCACAGTCCACCGAGGTCGGCCTTGCCGACCCGCAACGCGGCGCCGTTGATGCTCTCCAGGGGGCGGGCGTCGGTGACGCCGCCGAGCGGCCGGACCCGGCCGGCCGCCTGCTCCTGGTAGCGCACGATCAGCGGCAGGGCGCCCTGCGCGGCGTCGCCGTAGCCATCGGCGGCCAACTCCTGCACGTCGAACAGGTTGGCGTCGAGGACACCGCTGGAGACGTAGGGCAGGGCGTCGCTGGGCAGCACCCGCAGCCCGCCGTCGACCTCCAGGGTCTGGAAGATGACCCGCTCACGCCCGGGTCCCGGGCGTACGGTGGCGGCGACCCGGCCCGGCGCGGCCGGCGCCAGCTCGACCTGGTCACCGGTGATGAGGGTGATGCGGACGGGCGCGGCGCCCGGGGCGGACGTGCCCAGGCTCGGGCCGGTGGGCCGGACGGGCGGCTCGGCGGACGCCGGTGCGGCGAGGCCGACCACCAGCGCGCCGACCGCGCCGGCGCTGAGCCAGCGGGGGGACCAGTGCATGCGATGCGCTCCTTAAACTCCGGTGGGCCCGCCATCCGTAGATGAGGACCGATCGGAGTCTGCGACGCAGCACACAGCCAGGTCACTAGCCTTGCGCCGCCGCAGCGGCGACATGTCGTCAGGTGGACAACCGCCGGACACCGACGGTGTGCGCCACCGTCACCGGCGGCTGCCCCGCCACCCGTGCACCGGCAGACCGAACTTGGCGACCAGCCGGTCGGTGAACGGACGGGCGCGCAGCCGGACGATGCGCACCGGCAGGGCGCCTCGACGCACCGTCACCCGGGCGCCGGGCGGCAGGTCGTAGACCCGCCGGCCGTCGCAGGCGAGCACG
The DNA here is from genome assembly GCF_040675595.1 of Micromonospora sp. NPDC049580. NCBI lineage: Bacteria > Bacillati > Actinomycetota > Actinomycetes > Micromonosporales > Micromonosporaceae > Micromonospora > Micromonospora sp. NPDC049580. Next base: position 6,340 of record NZ_JBFAPG010000225.1, on the reverse strand, counting down.
GCGAGGGTGGTGAACGGGTCGACGGTGATGATGAACGTCGACGTGGGTGCGGTGACCAGGGGGCGGCTGAACAACGCGTGCGCGCTGATCGGCACCAGCAGCAGGGCCTCCACCTCCGGCCAGACCACCGGACCGCCGCCGGAGAACGCGTAGGCGGTGGAGCCGGTGGGGGTGGCGCAGACCACGCCGTCGCAGCCGTAGCGGGACAGCGGGCGGCCGTCCACGTCGACGAGGAGTTCGAGCATCTGCGCCCGCTCCCCCTTTTCGACGCTGATCTCGTTGAGCGCCCAGGACTCGATGGTCGGGCCACCGTCGAACTCGGCCGTGACGTCGAGCGTGAGCCGCTCGTGCACGGTGTAGTTGCGCTCGACGACGTCCCGGACCGCGGTGTCCAGATCGTTGATCTCCGCCTCGGCGAGGAAGCCCACCTTGCCGAGGTTGATGCCGAGCAGCGGCGCCTTCGCCGGGCGGGCCAGCTCGGCCGCGCGCAGGAAGGTGCCGTCCCCACCGAGCGCGAAGACGATCTCGGCGCCCTCGGCGGCCTCCGGGCCGGTGACCGGAACCATCCCGGGCAGATCGAGGTCGTCGGCCTCCTCGGCGATGACCCGCACCTCGAAGCCCGCGGCGATGAGGTCGGCGGCGACCGACCGGGCGTGCTGGGTGCTGCGTCGACGGCCGGTGTGGGTCACCAGCAGCGCCGTGCGGCTCATCGGAGCGGCCGCCCGTCCGCCATCGGACGGCACACTGCCGTCGCCGCCGCCCCGGCACGGGCGCGTGCCGTCGTGCGCCGCTCGCTGTACGCGTTCACCCTGCGACCTCCTCCGCCGCCACGCCCGGCACGTCGCCGGCCGTCGTCGGGCCGTCCGGCCCGGCCTCCACCACGGCCCGCACGCGCTGCGGGTCGGCCGGTGGTGCGCCCCGGCGCAACCATACGAAGAACTCGACGTTGCCGCTGGGCCCGGGCAGCGGGCTGGCCGCCACGTCGGTCAACCCGAGGCCGAGCTGAGCCGCCGCGGCGGCCACGTCGAGCACCGCCTCGGCGCGCAGCGCCGGGTCGCGGACGACGCCGCCGGCGCCGACCCGCTCCTTGCCCACCTCGAACTGCGGCTTCACCATCAGCGCCAGGTCGCCGTCGTCGCGGGTGCAGCCGGCCAGGGCCGGCAGCACCAACCGCAACGAGATGAACGACAGGTCGGCCACCGTCAGATCGACAGGCCCGCCGATCGCGTCCGCGACGAGGGTACGGACGTTGGTGCGTTCCAGGACGCGGACGCGCTCGTCGGTGCGCAGCGACCAGGCGAGCTGCCCGTAGCCGACGTCCACGGCCACCACCTCGGCGGCGCCGGCGCGCAGCAGCACGTCGGTGAAGCCCCCGGTCGACGCGCCGGCGTCCAGGCAGCGCCGCCCGGCGACGCGTAGGCCACCGGCCTCGAACGCCGCCAACGCGCCCGCGAGCTTGTGCCCGCCCCGGGAGACGTACTCCTCGGTCGGGTCCTCGCCGGTGACCAGCAGCGGATCGGCGGGGTCGACCATCGCGGCGGCCTTGCGCGCGAGCACTCCGCGCAGCTGGACCCGGCCGGCCTCGACCAGCGCGGCGGCCTGCTCACGCGAGCGGGCCAGCCCGCGGCGGACGAGTTCGGCGTCCAGCCGGTTGCGACGTGCCATGGGTGGTTCTCCGGTCTGTCCGACCTGGTCGTCCTGCTCAGGTCTGGTCGATGGTGGCGAGCGTTTCGCGCAGCGTCTCGTAGGCCGCCTCGTACTGCGCGATCTGGTCGGCCGGGGCGAGCGTCGCCGCGTTGTCCATGGCCCGCACGGCCGCGTCCACCGCCGGGTGGCGGGCCGTGTCGTCGCCGACGTCGACGCCCTCGGGCGGCGGGCCGGGGCGGACGCCCACCGGCGGGCTGGGCCGGGCGGCGAACGACCCGGCCGGCGGCGGGCCGGGCCGGAAGCCTCCCGGCGGGCCGGGGCGGATGCCGGGCGGCGGGCCCGGACGCGCGCCGTCGCTCACGAGTCACCGTCCGGACGGCGCTTACGGGCGGCCTTCTTCGCCGGCATGACCGCCGGTGTCGGGGTGTCGTCCTGCACGACCGGCGGCGGGGTGTCGTCGTCGGTCCGGCTGATCGTCGCGGGCGGCTTCTTCACGATGGCCTTCTTCGCGACAGCCTTCTTGGCCAGCGCCTTCTTGGCGACGGCCTTCTTGGCCACCGCGGAGACCGGCGCTGCGGCGGGACCGTCCGAGGCCTTCCTGGCCACCGGCGCCGAGACCGGCGCTCCGGCGGGGCCGTCCGACGGCACCGGGCCGCTGCCGGGCTGCGCCGCGCGGGTCGGATCGGGTTGCGGCGCGGGCCCGGTCGAGGGCACGGCGAGCTGTGGGGCGGGCCCGGCGGCCATTTCGGTGGCGCGCGCCTCGCGCAGTTGCCGTTCCAGGTCGCGCACGCGTCGGGTCAGCTCGGCCACCTCGTCGGCGGTGGCCAGACCGACCGCGCCCAGGGCCCGGTCGACCTCGAAGCGGACCAGCTTGGTCAGCGCCTCCCGGTTGGCGGCGCCGGTGGTGACCAGCTCCTCGCCGAGGGCCTGCAGCTGGGCGGCGGTCGCGCCGCCCGAGCCGACGAGGCGACGCACCGCGTCCTGGGCCTTCTTCCGGGGCGCCTCCGCCAGGCCCAGGGCCAGTTCGAGGTAGGCGCGCCACGCGTCCTGCATGCCTGAGTCCTTCCATGGGGCGGGGTCTGCAGGTGTCACGCTACCGGGCACCCCGGACTGCCTCGTGCGGTACGGTGCCGGGGACGGCGTGGCGATCGGCGAGGGGGAGATGTGGCCAGCGTGGACGAGTGCCGGCAGGCGTTGCAGGAGCTGGCCGCCCGGTTGGACCGCAACGCCGAGACGGTCCGCGACCGGATCGACCTGGACCGGACGTTGGCCTGCCGGATCACCGACCTGGACACGGCGTTCCACGGCAAGATCAGCGGTGGCCGGCTGGTCGAGCTGACCGACGGCGACGACCCGAAGGCCAAGATCGCGCTGAGCACGTCCAGCGACGATCTGCTCGCCCTGGTCCGAGGTGACCTGGACGTCACCAAGGCGGTCACCTCCCGCCGGGTGTCGATCAAGGCCAACCCGTTCGACCTGATGAAGCTGCGCAAGCTGCTCTGACGAGCGCGCTCGACGGCGTCACCCGTCGGTGGCCAACCCGAAGCTCTCCAGCGCGGCAGCCGCGTCCGGTCCCACCGCGCGGATCGCCGGCAGCTCCGGAGCCGACCACGCCGCCGCGCAGAGCGCGGCGAGGGCGTCCAGATCCCGGCCGGCGCCGGCCAGTTCCAGCGTCCCGTCGCGGTCGGTGACGGACCAGCCGCCGCCGTTCGTCGAGCCCGGGACCTGCACGGCCGCCGCCGGGTCGAAGAGCCCCGCCAGGTCCCGCGCGACGTACGTGGGCCGCCGTCGTGGCTCGGCCGCGAGCAGCTCGGGTACGCCGCTGACGCCGGTGAGCACGAGCAGGCTGTCCAGTCCCGCTCGGCGGGCGCCCTCGATGTCGGTGTCCAACCGGTCCCCGACGACCAGGGCTCGGCCGCCGTCGCCGCGCCGGGCGGCGGTCTCGAACAGCGCCGACTCCGGCTTGCCGACCACCAGGTCCGGGTCCCGCTCCAACGCGGTTCGCAGCACCGCGACCAGCGACCCGTTGCCGGGCAGGGGGCCCCGGGCGCTGGGCAGCGTCCGGTCGGTGTTGGTGGCGACCCAGATCGCCCCGGCCCGTACGGCGATCGACGCCTCGGCCAGCTCGGCCCAGCCGACCTGCGGACCGTAGCCCTGCACCACCGCGGCCGGCTTCTCGTCGGCGCGGGTGACCGGGGTCAGCCCGACCGCGCGCAGCTCGGCGCGCAGCGCCTCCGCGCCGACCACCAGCACCGGCGCCCCGGCCGGCAGGCGCTCGCGCAGCAGCTCGGCCGACGCGGCGGCGGAGGTGAGCACCTCCTCCGGCCGCGCCGGCACGCCCATCCCGGTCAGCAGGTCGGCGACGTCACTGGAGCGGCGGGAGGCGTTGTTGGTGGCGTACGCCACCGCCCGCCCCTCGGCGTGCAGCCGAGCCACCGCGTCGACCGCGCCGGGAATCGGCCGGTCGATCAGGTAGATCACCCCGTCCAGGTCGAAGACCACCAGGGTGTACCCGTCGATCAGCCGCTTCCCGGCGTCCGCGCTCACCGCTGCGTCGACTCCGACTCGTCACCCCGGGTGGGGGCGGTCCCGTCGCCGTTCACCGCGCCGCCTGCGCGGCTGTCGTCGCTGGCGGGCGTGCTCCGGTCCGTGGTGGCTGCCGGGGCGACGTCGCCCGCGTCCGGGTGGCGGTCGTCGACGTCTTCGTCGTCGTCGTCGCCCGCGACGTCCTCGCCGCCCTCGTGCTCGTCCGAGCGGCCGGCGACGCCGTCCTCCTCGTCGTCGTCGTAGTCCTCGTCGTCCTCGTCGTCCTCGTCGTCGTCCTCGAGGTCGTCCTCGTCGTCGAGGTCGTCCTCGTCCTCGAGGTCGTCCTCGTCCTCGAGGTCGTCGGCGTCGAGGACGTCGCCGACGGTCAGGTCGGCGTCCGGCTGGGCCGGCACCGCGCCGGGCGCACCCGGGCCAGCGGCGATCTCCTCGGCCTCGTCCTCGTCATCACCTTCGATGACGACGCCGTCGAGTTCCAGCAACCGCTCCGCGGCGTCGGTCTCGCCCTCGGTGTCCACGTCGGCGGCGCGGGAGAACCACTCGCGGGCCTCCTCACGTCGGCCCACCGCGAGCAGCGCGTCGGCGTACGCGTACCGCAGTCGCGCCGTCCACGGCACCGTCGCCTCGCTGGTGAGGTCCGGCACCTGGAGCATCGCGACAGCGGCGTCCTTCTGGCCGAGATCGCCCCGTGCCCCGGCCGCGACGATCAGCAGCTCGATCGCGACGGCCTGGTCCAGCTTCGCCTGGTCGGCGCCGCGGAACAGGTCGATGGCCCGCTCCGGCCGGCCCAGGGCACGCTCGCAGTCGGCGAGCACGGCCAGGTGACTCTGCAGGCCGGTCATCCGGTGGTACGTCCGCAGCTCGGCGATCGCCGTCTGCCACTCCCCCGCGTGGTACGCGGCCAGGCCGACCGCCTCACGGACCGCGGAGATGCGCGACGCGAGCCGTCGGGCGGCCAGCGCGTGCGCCAACGCCTCGGCCGGGTCCTCGTCGATCAGCTGACCGGTGGCGACCAGGTGCCGGGCCACCGTCTCGGCAACCGGCTTGTTCAGCGAGAGCAGCTCGGCACGGACGTCCTTGTCCAGGTCGGTCGCGACGATGTCGTCCGGCAACGCCGGGGCCAGGCTGCGCCCACCCTCGGACGACTCGGAGGCCGCGCCACGGTCGTCGCGCCGAAAGTCGCCCTCGCGACGGGGCCGCTCGTCGGCCCGGAAGCCACCGTCACGGTCCCCACCGCGGAAGCCACCCTCGCGACGGTCACCGCCTCGGAAGCCGCCCTCGCGGGGTGCGCCGCCCTCACGACGGTCACCGCCCCGGAAGCCGCCCTCGCGGGGTGCGCCGCCCTCACGACGGTCACCGCCCCGGAAGCCGCCGTCGCGGTCGCCGCCACGGAAACCGCCCTCACGCGGTGCGCCCGGGCGCGAGCCACCACGCTCGCCGCCACGGAAGCCACCTTCGCGGTCTCCGCCACGGAAGCCACCCTCGCGGGGCGGGCCGGAACGGCCACGGTCGCCGCCACCCTGGTAACCACCCTCACGACGGTCACCACCGCGGAAGCCACCCTCACGCGGCGTACGGGAGCCGCCGCGGTCGCCGCCACGGAAGCCACCCTCACGACGGTCTCCGCCACGGAAGCCCTCGCGGTCACCACTGCGGAAGCCACCCTCACGGGGCGGGCCGGAACGGCCACGGTCGCCACCGCCCTGGTAACCACCCTCGCGCGGCGTACCGGAACGCGGGGCATCGCGGTCGCCGCCACGGAAACCACCCTCACGCGGCGCACCCGAGCGCGACCCATCGCGGTCGCCGCCACGGAAGCCGCCCTCGCGCGGCGCACCGGAGCGGGAGCCATCGCGGAAGCCACCCTCGCGGCGCTCGCCGCCACGGAAACCGCCGTCACGGTCACCGCCCCGGAAACCGCCCTCACGACGGTCGCCGCCCCGGAAGCCCCCTTCGCGGTCTCCGCCACGGAAGCCACCCTCGCGGGGCGGGCCGGAACGGCCACGGTCGCCACCGCCCTGGTAACCACCCTCACGACGCTCACCACCACGGAAACCGCCCTCGCGGTCACCGCCACGGAAACCGCCCTCACGCGGCGCACCCGAGCGCGATCCGTCACGGTCGCCGCCACGGAAGCCGCCACCCTCGC
>NZ_JBFAPG010000224.1:0-9587 GCF_040675595.1 Micromonospora sp. NPDC049580 | reverse complement strand
GCACCGAGCGTCACCACCACCGTGGCCGCGCCCAGCTCACGCAGGTACGCGGCCACCCCCTCGACCGGCTCGCGCGGGTAGAGCAGCGCGGCGTCGGCGGTGCTCAGCTTGACCAGGTGCGCGCCCGCGGCGAACTCGGCCACCACCTCGCGCAGCCCCTCCAGCGCGGCCGGCCCGTCGAGCAGGTGGGGGCGTACGTTCGGGTCGAAGACGCGCAGCCCGGCGGCGAGCGACCAGGCCCGGCGCGCGGCGGCCAGGGTGCGCGGTTGCACCAGCACGACCGAGCCGCAGTAGAGCACGTCCGCGCCCTCCAGCAGCGCCAGGTCCAGCTCGTCGGCGCCGAGCAGGCTGTAGGAGGGCGGCTCGCCGTAGAAGCGGAAGTCGGGTTCCGGCCCGTCGTACGTGACCACCGCGAGCGCGGTCGACGCCGGCACCGTGACCGCACCGGCGAGACCGACGCCGACATCGGTCAGGAAGCCGCGAATCCGCCCGCCCAGCACGTCGTCGCCGAGCGAGCCGACGAACTGCGCCGCACCGCCGAGCCGGGTCACCCCGACGGCGACGTTGAGCGGCCCACCGCCGATCGCCTGCCGGTAGACCCGTTCCCCGTCGCGCTCGGTGTCGAGCAGGTCGACGAGCGCCTCGCCGAACACCACCGCGTACCCCATCGAAGTCCCTTCGTCGTCAGCCGGCAGCGTCCCGGCGTGCCGCACGCCGGCCCGCCGAGGGAACGATCGGGCGGACATGGTCCGCTGGCACCAGGCTGGCACAACGGACGCCCTGCTGGGCGGCGAAGACGCGGTACCGGTGCGGCGTCAGCCCGGGTGGTGGATCGGCCCGTCGAGCGCGGACAGGGGCCGGCCGCTGCCGCCCCAGCGGGCGGCGACGATCTGCGCGGCGACGCTCACCGCGGTCTCCTCGGGCGTACGACCGCCGAGGTCCAGCCCGATCGGTGAGGCGAGCCGGTCGAGCTGCTCCGGGCTGAGCCCGGCCTCGCGCAGCAGCTTGTGCCGCTCGTCGTGGGTACGCCGCGACCCCATCGCGCCGACGTACGCCAGCGGTTGGCGCAGGGCCAGCGCCAGCAGCGGCACGTCGAACTTCGGGTCGTGGGTGAGTACGCAGACGACGGTGCGCGCGTCGACCCGGCCGGCGTCGACCTCGGCCCGCAGGTAGCGGTGCGGCCACTGCACCACCACCTCGTGCGCGTCCGGGAAGCGCCGCCCGGTGGCGAAGACGGCCCGGGCGTCGCAGACGGTCACCTGGTAGCCGAGGAACGCGCCGATCCGGGCCACCGCGGCCGCGAAGTCGATCGCCCCGAAGACGATCATCCGGGGCGCGGTGGCGTACGCGGCCACGAAGAGGCTGAGGCCGGCGCCCCGGCGCTGCCCGTGGTAGCCGTACCGGAGCACGCCGCTGTGCCCGGCGGCGAGCAGTCCGAGCGCGTCGTCGGTCGCGGCGTCGTCCAGCCGGTCGTCGCCGAGCGAGCCGGTCACCTGCCCACCGGTCAGCACCAGCCGTCGGCCCAGTCGCCCCGCCGGGTCGGTCGGGGCCGCGCCCGGGGGGTCGCCGGCGTCGGCGGCCACGCAGGTGATGACCGCGGCCGGTTCGCCGGCCCGTCGCGCGGCGGCGACCGCGTCCAACTGCGCGAGGGCGCCGCCGTCGATCCGCTCCACGAACACGTCCAGCATCCCGCCGCAGGTCAGGCCCACGGCGTACGCCTCGTCGTCGCTGACGCCGTAGTGGACCAGCTCGGGTACGCCGGTGTCGAGCACGTGGCGGGCGCGCTCGTAGAGGTCGGCCTCGACGCAGCCGCCGGAGACGCTGCCGGTGACCGTGCCGTCGGCGGCCACGAGCATGGCGGCGCCGGGCGGCTGGGGCGCCGATCGCCAGGTGGCGACGACGGTGGCCAGGGCGACCGGCTCGCCGGCGCGGCAGCGGCGGTGCAGGTCGTCGAACACGTCGGACACGCGCTGCCGCCTCCTTCGTCTCGTCGCCGTCCGGTCCCGCCGTACGACCGACAGGGCGAGGTGCGCCGCCCCGACGCGGGAGATCTGCCCGGACGGCCGTCGTCGCCGTGGGGATGCAGACCATCACTATAGGAGAGATCCCGCCGATCCGATCCGGAGACGGGTGAGCCGACGACGGCACGACGGGCCGCGTCACCCGCGTTTTCACACATCGAGGATCGACTATTGCGCCGACGACGGTCGCGTGGTGGGATGACGCGTACCGGGCGGTGCGAGGGCTGCCGCGCCGCCGGTTGCCGGGTTGGTTCGACGCGAGGGCACCGGTCCAGGACAGGACCGTTGATGGCGTGTGTCCGCTGGCCGCTCTTCGGCCGGGGCACGTCACTGTGATCGCCGCAACCGCCCGCACGGCGCTGCGACGACACCACAACCCCACCCGATTGCGGCGGGGCGGCTCGGGCGGCACGCCTCGCGAGTCAGGAGAACCCGTGAACCGTTCCCGTACGGCCGCGTTGCTCACCGCGGCCCTTACCCTCGCGCTGGGCGCCGTAGCCCTGGCGTCCAGTCCGCAACCGGCCGCCGCGCACGGCGCGGCGATGACGCCGGGCGCCCGGACCTACCTCTGCTGGCAGGACGGCCTCAGCCAGACCGGCGAGATCAAGCCGAACAACCCCGCGTGCGCCGCCGCGGTGGCGCAGAGCGGGACGAACTCGCTCTACAACTGGTTCAGCGTGCTGCGCTCGGACGCCGGTGGTCGCACCACCGGCTTCATTCCGGACGGGCAGCTGTGCAGTGGTGGCAACACCGGCTACCGGGGCTACGACCTGCCCCGCACCGACTGGCCGCTGACCCACCTGACCTCCGGCGCGCGACTGGACTTCCGGTACAGCAACTGGGCGCACCACCCGGGCACCTTCTACTTCTACGTCACCAAGGACAGCTGGAGCCCGACCCGGGCGCTGGCCTGGAGTGACCTGGAGGAGCAGCCGTTCCTGACGGTGACCAACCCGCCGCAGCGCGGCGGCGTCGGCACCAATGACGGTCACTACTACTTCAGCGGCAACCTGCCGTCGGGCAAGAGCGGCCGGCACATCATCTACTCCCGCTGGGTGCGCTCGGACTCGCAGGAGAACTTCTTCGGCTGCTCCGACGTGGCCTTCGACGGCGGCACCGGCCAGGTGACCGGTGTGGGTCCGGGCGGCTCGAACCCGCCCACCACCCCGCCGCCGACCACGGCTCCGCCCACCACGCCGCCGCCGACCACCCCGCCGCCGACCACGCCTCCGCCCACGACGCGGCCGCCGACCACCCCGCCGCCGACCACGCCGCCGCCGTCGACCGGTGACTGCATGGCCGTCTACAAGGTGACCAGCGCCTGGCAGGGCGGTTTCCAGGGCGAAGTCACGATCATGAACCACGGCAGTACGCCGTTCGCCGGCTGGACCGCGAGCTGGACCTGGCCCAACGGGCAGGTGATCAATCAGATCTGGAGCGCCACTCAGACGACGTCCGGCGCCTCGGTGACGGCGACGAACGTCTCGTACAACGGCACGGTCGCACCCGAGGGCACGACCACGTTCGGCTTCCTGGCCAGCAGCACAGGAACGAACGGCATCCCGACGGTGACCTGCGCGCGCCGCTGACGTTCCCTGAAATGATCAAGAGGTTTGCGTCACCCGGAGTCACTCGGGTGACGCAAACCTCTTGATCGACAGGGTGGGGTCGCTGGATCAGCGGACCATGGAGCCGACCACCGGCTTCGTCAGCAGAGCCGACTGGTTGCGCTGGATGCCCGGGTCGAGCGTCTTGGCCACGAAGATGGCGTGCCAGATGCAGAAGATCAGCACCGTCCACACCTTGCGGGAGTGGTCGGCCTCCTCCCGCTTGTGCTCGTCGAGCAGCCGCAGCGCGTACGACAGGTCGAGCAGGTCACCCGCGCCCGAGGTGCTCAGCACGTGCCGGGCCCACTCGTACATCTCGCCGCGCAGCCAGACCCGGGTGGGCGTCGGGAAGCCCAGCTTCTTACGGTTGACGATCGCCGGCGGCACGACACCCTGCAACGCCTGACGCATCGCGTACTTGGTGGCGTCGGAGCGCGGCGGCAGCTTGAGATCCACCGGGATCTTCGCCGCGACGTCGAACACCTCGCGGTCGAGGAACGGCACCCGCACCTCCAGCGAGTGCGACATCGAGATCCGGTCGGCCTTGACCAGGATGTCGCCGCGCAGCCAGGTGTAGAGGTCGACGTACTGCATCTTGGTGACGTCGTCCAGCTCGGTGCACTCGGCGTAGATCGGCGCGGTCACGTCCGTGTAGCGCACCGAGGGGTCGTAGCGGCGCAGCAGGTGCTGCTTCTCCTCCTCGGTGAACATCCGGGCGTTGCCGTAGTAGCGCTCCTCGATCGGGGTGGTGCCGCGCTCCAGGAAGCTCTTGCCCTTGACCCCCTGCGGGATCGCCTTGGAGACCGCCCGCAGGCCCTTCTGCACGCCGCCGGGCAGGCCGTTGACGGTGCCGAGCGACAGCGGCTCCCGGTAGATCGTGTAACCGCCGAAGAACTCGTCGGCCCCCTCTCCGGAGAGCACCACCGTGACGTGCTCGGCGGCCTTCTTCGCCACGAAGTAGAGCGGCACCAGCGCCGGGTCCGCCACCGGGTCGTCGAGGTGCCAGACGATCTTCGGCAGCGCGTCGATCATGTCCTGCGGACCGATCTTGGTGGGGATGGTGGTGACGTCCAGGTGCCGGGCCGACTCCTGCGCGACGTCGATCTCCGAATATCCCGGCACGTCGTAGCCGACGGTGAAGGTGAGGATGTTCGGGTTGAACTCGCGGGCCAGCGCGACGACCGCTGTCGAGTCGATGCCGCTGGACAGGAACGACCCGACCGGCACGTCGGAGCGCATGTGCATGCGTACGCTCTCGCGCAGCGTCTCGCGGATCTCGTGGTAGAGCTTCTGCTCATCGTCGACCGGCGCGGGCCGGAACACCGGCCGGTACCACCGGCGTACGTCGATCCGCCCGCCCGGGGACCAGGTCAGGTACTCCCCCGAGCCGATGCGGCTGATGCCCTTGTGCAGGGTGCCGGGCTCGGGAACGTACTGCAGCGTCAGGTAGTGGCTCAGGTTGGCCGCGTCGACACCCGCGTCGCCCTGGTAGTTGCTGTGCGCGAACGGCAGCAGCGCCTTCTTCTCCGACGCCAGGTAGAGGCCGTCGGCGGTCTCCAGGTAGTGCAGCGGCTTGATGCCGAAGTAGTCGCGGGCGCCGAACGCGCGCCGTTCCTGCCGGTCCCAGATGACGAAGGCGAACATGCCACGCAGGCGGGTGAGCACCTGCTCGCCCCAGTGGTGGTAGCCGGCGACGATCACCTCGCCGTCACCGGCGGTCGCGAACTGCGCGCCGAAGTTCCGGACGAGCTCGTCGCGCAGCTCGATGTAGTTGTAGATCTCACCGTTGAAGGTGAGCAGATAACGGCCGTTCGCGTAGGGCAGCGGCTCGTGACTCGACGCGACGTCGATAATGGCGAGCCGCTTGTGGGCGAACACGCCGTCCGCGTACCGGCCGGAGGCGTCGCCGACCACCTCGACCCCTGTCTCGTCGGGGCCGCGGTGGTGCAGGCATTCCAATGCTCCGGCGATGTGGTCGCGGTGCGCGGCGGCGTTGCCGTTCGCGCTGAAGAAGGCCAGGAGTCCGCACATGGTGGTCATCTTTCCACGCGGTCCGTCGGCCCGTCGCAGCCGTCCGTCGATCCGGAGCGCTCCCGGCCGCCACCAACACGAACCGGGCACGCGGTACCGTCGGGACCAGCAACGACGCGGAGGGAGCGGCGCAATGACCGAGGAACGCACCGACGGTACGCCGACAGACGGCACGGAATCGCACGATCCGGACTTTCCGGAGGCGTTCCTGTCCTTCATGCGGCAGGGCTGGCGGGACACCGAACTCCCGGTCATGCCCCGTCCCGAGGCACCCAACTACGCCAAGCGCCGCGCCGCGCTCTCGGCGGCGTTCCCCGGCGAGACACTGGTCATCCCGACCGGCGGCGAGAAGGTCCGCGCCAACGACACCACCTACCCGTTCCGGCCGGGCAGCGACTTCGCCTACCTGACCGGCGACCACGACCCGGACAGCGTGCTGGTGCTGCGCCCGAACGGCTCGGGGCACGACGCGACGCTGTTCATGCGGCCCCGCTCGTCCCGGGAGACCGACGAGTTCTTCCGCAGCCGGCACGGCGAGCTGTGGGTCGGCCGGCGACACACCCTCGGCGAGAAGTCCACCGAGCTGGGCATGCCCACCGCCGACCTGAGCGGCCTGGAGGCGGCGCTGGCCGACCTGGCACCCGGTCGCACCCGGGTGCTGCGCGGGTTCGACGCCCAGGTCGACGCGGCCGTCCGCCCGTACGACGGGGTCCGCGCCGAGGGGCAGCCGCCCCGCGACCGGGAGCTCGCGATCGCCATCTCGGAGCAGAAGCTGGTCAAGGACGAGTGGGAGATCGGCCAGCTTCAGGACGCCGTCGACGCCACGGTGCGCGGCTTCGAGGACGTGGCCCGGATCCTCCCCGCCGACCGCGCCGTCTCGGAGCGACTGCTGGAGGGGATCTTCGCGCTGCGCGCCCGCCACGACGGCAACGACGTCGGGTACGGCTCGATCGTCGGCGCCGGCGAGCACGCCACGATCCTGCACTGGGTGCACAACCACGGCACCACCCGTCCCGGTGACCTGCTGCTGATGGACATGGGCGTCGAGGGGCACAACCTCTACACCGCCGACGTCACCCGGGTGTTGCCGGTCGACGGCCGGTTCACCCCATTGCAGCGCCAGGTCTACGACGCCGTGTACGCCGCGCAGCAGGCCGGCATCGACATCATCAAGCCCGGCGTGGCGTTCAAGGACGTCCACCTGACCGCCATGCGGGTCCTCGCCGAGGCGCTCAAGGACCTCGGGCTGCTCCCGGTGAGCGTGGACGAGGCGATGGACCCGGCCTCGACGGTCTACCGCCGGTGGACGCTGCACGGCACCAGCCACATGCTCGGCATCGACGTGCACGACTGCGCCAACGCCCGCAAGGAGCACTACCGCGACGGCGTGCTCGGCGAGGGCTATGTGCTGACCGTCGAGCCGGGGCTGTACTTCCAGCCGGAGGACGAGCTGGTCCCCGAGGAGCTGCGCGGCACCGGCGTGCGGATCGAGGACGACATCCTGGTCACCGCTACCGGCGCGGTGAACCTCTCGGCCGGCCTGCCGCGCCGCTCCGACGAGGTGGAGACCTGGCTGGCCGAGCAGCGCGAGGCGGGTCCGCGCCTGCCCGGCTGACCCGGTACGACCCCCGGCGGGCCCCGCCCCCGGTGCCAGCGACGTTTTCCGTCGTCCTGACACCGGTGGCGGGGCCCGTCGCTGTTTGCGCTGCCCAGGGCCTTTCTTCACGCCCTGCGCCCCGGTGTACCCACCCGACCGACGTGAGGCGAATGCGGGCTTTTTTCGGATAAGTCTGCCTCGCGAGGATCCTTCTCATACGGTGTGGATAACAGGCTGCAACCCATTTGTAGCTGCTCGTGCCGCTCAAGTGGTACGAGCCCGTCTGGTAGCAGGAAAGGGCGGAAGGCTCTGATGTCCAACGACGTAACGACTCCCGACGGCGGGGCCCCAGCGGCCGCGCCGTCGACTAGGCGACGCAAGCTGTGGGTCGCCACCGGCGTGGCCGGCCTGACCGGCGTCGTCGGTCTGGCGGCACTGGGCGGGCTGGCTGCCCGTGACCACAAGCCCGACGACGCACAGCGGGCCAGCGACTCGCAGGCGGCGCCGAAGCAGAACGTCAGCGACGCCGGCCAGGCCGAAGGCCAGGACGACGGTAAGGACCGGGATGAGCGTGGCAAGGACCGGGATGAGCGTGGCAAGGACCGGGATGAGCGTGGCAAGGACCGGGACGGGCGTGGCGAGGACCGGGATGAGCACGGCAGGGTGCGGGAGGTGCCTTGTGACGATGAGAAGCTGATCGAGGCGATCGATCTGGCGAACCGGGACCAGGGCGGCACGTTGAAGCTGGCCCCGCACTGCACCTACGAGTTGAGCTTCTCCGACAAGAAGTCCGGTACGGGTCTGCCGACGATCCGGCAGGAGATCACGATCAAGGGCAACGACGCGACGATCAAGCGGGACTCCGAGGACGCGTTCCGGATCTTCCGGGTCGCCGACGGCGGCGACCTGACCCTGAAGGACCTCACCGTCAAGGACGGCAACGCCGCCGAGTTCAAGTACGGCGCGCCGCAGGGCCCCGGCGGCCCGCAGGTTGCCGACGCGCCGCAGGCTGCGGACGTGCCGCAGGCTGCCGACGTTCCTTCGGCGGCCCCGGAGAAGCCCGCGCCGCCGATGAAGAAGGACGGCGATGCCGACGGCGGTGCGCTGCTGGTCGAGCGCGGCGGCAGCGCCCACCTGGAGAAGGTCGAACTGACCCGCAACAACGCCGAAGGCAACGGCGGCGCCATCGCCAACTTCGGCCGGGTCGACCTCGACGACAGCGAGGTCGAGAACAACCACGCCCGGGAGAACGGCGGCGGCATCTTCAACGTCGGCGTACTCAAGGTCAAGGGGTCCTCCGACGACAAGGACTGGTCCTCCCACGGCCAGGGCGGGTCCGCCGACGGCAAGGCCGACGGCAAGAACGACGACAAGAACGACGGCAAGAACGAGTTCTCCCACGAGCGGGATCACGAGTCCCGCATCACCAACAACACCGCCGGTGACAACGGCGGCGGCATCGCCAACGGCCGCGGCAAGAAGGAAGAACACGGCAAGGACAAGGACAAGAACAACGACTACTGGCCAGGCGTGCAGGGCCGCGACGAGGCCGGCAGCGTGGAGATCTTCAAGACCTCCATCGACGGCAACACGGCCAACGGCAACGGCGGCGGCGTGTTCAGCTCCAGCGGCTTCGTCAAGATCGTCCTGTCGAGCATCACGAAGAACACCGCCTGCGAAAGCGGCGGCGGCATCTACGCCCGCAACACCAACCTCGACCTCGAGAAGGTCATCGTCGCCAAGAACCACGCCAGCAAGGACGGCGGCGGCGTCGTCAACACCGGCGGCGAAGAAAAGAAGAAGGAAGGCCCCTCCTCCAGCGACGACAAGAAGGACCAAAAGGAGCAGGAAGCCACCGCCACCATCGCCGACAGCGAGATCGTCGAGAACACCGCCGGACGCTTCGGCGGCGGCATCTTCAACGGCGACCCCGACGTCAAGCTCAAGGAAGGCTTCGAGGAGCCCGACAACAAGGACAACAAGGACGACAACGCCCGCCTCACCCTGCGGGACACCGAAATCAAGGCCAACACCGCCCTCAACGGCGGCGGCATCTTCAACAACAAGGGCACAGTCACCCTGACCAAGACCCGCGTCACCAAGAACACCGCCACCGACTCCTCCAAGACACACCGAGTCGCCGGCGGCATCCTCAACAACAACGGCAAGGTCCGCCTCGACGAAAAGTCGACCATCACCAACAACGACCCCACCAACTGCGCCGGCACCGTCAAGGACTGCTTCAACTGACCAGCGCATGATCGCGGGAGTCCCTTTCCGCCGTGTGGCGGAAAGAGGGGCCGGTGTTACCAGTGGGACGGATGAGCAGGA
>NZ_JBFAPG010000223.1:0-9588 GCF_040675595.1 Micromonospora sp. NPDC049580 | reverse complement strand
GTGGTGAACCTGCGGCTCGGCCGGGGGCCGGGCGCGGTGCCGTTGGCCGAGCGGTTCGGCGCCCTGGCCGAGCTGCGCGCCGCCGGGCTGATCCGGCATCTCGGGCTGTCCAACGTCCGGCCCGAGCAGGTGGACGAGGTGGCGGGCATCGCGCCCGTGGTCTGCGTGCAGAACAACTACGGCCTGGACGCGTACCGGGAGCAGGACGCCTTCGTCCGCGCCTGCGGCGAGCGGGGCATCGCCTACGTGCCCTTCTTCGCGCTGGCCGGCACCGGTCGGGAGGCGGGTGCGAGCGCCGCGCCGGGCGCGGCCGTCGAGGCGGTCGCCCGGGCCCACGGCGTCACCCCCCAGCAGGTACGCCTGGCCTGGACGCTGCACCAGGGCCCGCACGTCCTCGCGATCCCCGGCACCGGAGACCCGGCCCACCTGCGGGAGAACATCGCCGCCGCCGCGCTACGCCTGACCCCCGAGGACCTGAACCGCCTCCCCTGACCCCCGCCCCCGGTGATCATGAAGTTATTGCCATCGATGCCGGCGTGTCGCGCCGATAACTTCATGATCACCGGAGCCAGACCCGGAGGGGGCCCGCAGGGAGGAAGCCGGCTCGGCGGGCGGGTGGCAGGTCGGGGGTGGTCTCGTAGCCGATCAGGGGTACGCCGGGCAGGGTGGCGGGAATCGCATGCCAGATCTCGTCCGGGTCGTCGCTGTGGGTGAACAGGTTGGAGACGCCGGCCGGGTCGTCGCCGCTGATTACCGCCCCGCCGACGACAGCGCCCCGCTCGTCGTGGCGGGCCAGCACCCGGATGCGCGGGTCGGCCAGCAGCGCCGGGCGAAACAGTTCCCCGCCGCCGTGCGCGCTCGCCCAGGCCGCCAGCCCTTCCGGAGTGGTGACCGGCGTGAGCGGCGGGCCGGCCGGCGGGTCGGTCGACGGGCGGTGGATCCACTGCGCGTCGAAGAGCACCCGGAACCCGTACGCCGAGAGGTCGAGGTCGGCGAAGCTGTCCTTCACCGATGCGCCGGGCCCGACGTCGATCCGCGCCAGCAGCGCCTCGGGGTCGACGTCGGGGCGCAGGGTGACCGCGTCCGGATACCAGGGTGGGGAGCGGCGGGGCACCGACCACGCCTCGGCGTCGATCCGGCCGGCCAGCCCGTGGCTGGCGCACACGGCGTCGCACCATTGCGCGTTGTTGTGCGCCGCCGCCTCCCGCACGTCCGTCGACACGCCCGGCAGCCTACGAGGTCAGGACCCGGTGAGGACGACGAGCCTCTGGGTCGCGCGGGTCATCGCGACGTACCGGTCGACCGCACCCTGGATGCCCTCGCCGAACGTCTCCGGGTCGACGAGGACGACCAGGTCGAACTCCAGCCCCTTGGACAGTTCCGGGCTCAGCGACCGGACGCGATTCGTCGCCGGCCGGAACGTGGGCTCGCCGATGACGCAGGCGATCCCGTCGGCCTGCTCCGCGAGCCAGCCGTCGACGATCGCGTCCAGCTCGCGCACCGACCCGTGGATCACCGGAATCCCGTTGCCGCGGATCGAGGTCGGCACGTTCGCGTCCGGGAGCACGGCGCGGATGACCG
This sequence comes from Micromonospora sp. NPDC049580, assembly GCF_040675595.1. Classification (NCBI taxonomy): domain Bacteria; kingdom Bacillati; phylum Actinomycetota; class Actinomycetes; order Micromonosporales; family Micromonosporaceae; genus Micromonospora; species Micromonospora sp. NPDC049580. Next base: position 8,007 of record NZ_JBFAPG010000223.1, on the reverse strand, counting down.
GCTCGGCCTGCTCCATGACCTCCCGTGGCGTCCGGTAGTTGATGCTCAGCGAGGTCAGGGTGACCCGGTCGAGGCCGATGCGCCTCAGTCGTTCCGGCCACGACTCCGTGAACCCGTGCCGGGCCTGGGCGCGGTCCCCGACGATGGTGAAGCTGCGCGCCGGGCAGCGCGACAGCAGCATCTGCCACTGCGCGTCGGTCAGCTCCTGCGCCTCGTCCACGACGATGTGCGCGAACGGGCCGGCCAGCAGATCCGCGTCGGCGCTGGGGAGTACGGCCTCGTCGACCAGCGCGTCCTGCAGGTCCAGTTGGCGCAGGCTCGACAGCACACCCTCACCGTCGTCGTACGCGTGGGCCTCGATCAGCTCGTCGACGACCGTCGCCATGCGCGCGCGTTCGGCGGCGATGGCGGCCTCGTGGCGGCGCGTACGCCGGGACGCCTCCGGGTCGCCGAGCCGCTGCCGTGCCGCGTCCAGCAGCGGCAGGTCGGACACCGTCCAGGCGCGGGCGTCGACGCGTTGGAGCCGGCGGATGTCCTCGGGGCCGAGCCAGGGGGCGCACCGGCGCAGATAGGCGGGCACCGACCACAGGTCGGCGACGATGTCGGTCGCTTCGAGCAGCGGCCAGGCGCGGTTGAACGCCGTACGCAGGTCCCGGTTGCGCAGCAGCGAGCCGCGTACCAGGTCGTCCGACTCGTCGCCGTCGTACCTCCCGAGCAGGATCGCCAGCAGCTCCTCCCAGATCTCGTCCCGCGCCTCGTTGTGCGGGGTGCCGGGTCCGGGCGCCTCGAACGCCTGGGCCCAGTCGTCCGCGCTCAGCCGCACGTCGGCGTCGCCGGCCGTGACCGTCATCGCCGTGGTCGGCGGCTCCTCGTAGAACCGCACGGCCGCCTCGATCGCCCGGACCAGGTCCGCCGAGGACTTCAGGCGGGCCACGTCCGGATCGGCCTCGACCGTCGCCGCGGCGCCCTGGGGTACGAGGTCGCGCAGGGTGCAGGTCTGCACGTCCTCCTCGCCGAGGCTGGGCAGAACGTCGGCGACGTACGCCAGGTAGGGCTCGTGCGGCCCGACGAACAGCACCCCGCCGCGCCGGTGCCCGAGGCGGGGATCGGAGTAGAGCAGGTACGCGGTGCGGTGCAGGGCCACGACGGTCTTGCCCGTGCCCGGACCGCCGTCGACGACGAGAGCGCCGCGCGATCCGGCCCGGATGATGGCGTCCTGGTCGGCCTGGATGGTGCCGAGCACGTCGCGCATCCGGGCCGACCGGTTGCCGCCGAGGCTGGCGATGAACGCGGACTGGTCGTCCAGCGCCGCATGCCCCTCGAACCCGTCCGGGGTGAACACCTCGTCCCAGTAGTCGCTGATCCGGCCGAGCGTCCAGCGGTACCGACGCCGGCTCGCCAGGCCCATCGGGTTGGCGTGGGTCGCCCCGAAGAACGGCTCGGCCGCCGGGGAGCGCCAGTCGAGCAGCAGCCGTCGACCGTTGCCGTCGGTGAGGCCGAAGCGTCCGATGTAGACCGGCTCGGGGCCGTCCGCGCTGACGATGCGCCCGAGGCACAGGTCCAGACCGAAGCGCCGCAGGGCGCGCAGGCGAGCGGTCAGCCGGCGGATCTCCTCGTCCCGGACGACCGCCTGGCGGCCCTTGCCGGCGGGTGCCCGGCGCTCGGCGTCGAGGCGGTCGGACAGCTCGGCGATCGACTGCTCCAGGCTCGCCGCGATGACGGCGAAGTGCTGCTCGTCACGGTCGATCAGCGCCGGGTCGGCCTTGGCGGCGAGGTTGTCGGGAAGGTCGAACGCGCTGGCCGCCGCCGACGAGTTGTGCATGTATTGGCTCCCGTTTCCGCAGGTCCTGGCCTTGGACGGGCAATTCTGCGGTACACCTGGGGCCTTGCCGCAAGTCCCCCCATGCGGTATATGTTGGATATGGCGGGGAGTGTTGCCCCCCGCTTTCAGGGCTTCCGTTCGGTACGCCCGCTCCAGCGGTTCCGTCCGCGCTCCGCCGAGTCAGATTTCTCCCACCTGGCGTGCAGCGTATTGCCAGGAATCGGTGCTGAACTGGAGTGGCGTCCGAGGAGAGGGGCTGGGCATGGGCTGGTTCAACCGGCGGTCACGGGGCACCGAGGCGACCCCAACGAAGCTGGACCGCGAGGCCACCCGGGACGATCTCGCCGCGCTGGAGTCGTTCGTCGCCAGCCGGCGGGGAGTGGAGTTCTACCTGGAGCCGGAGACCACCGCCACCGACACCACAGTGGTGGCGATCGCCCACGACGGCGAATGGATCCGCCGCCGCACCGGCACACCCCGCGCGGCGGGCGCCATCGCCCGCAAGCACGCGGTGCCGCTGTACGAGGCGGCCCGCACCGGCTACCCGGAGCGGATGCGGGTGTGGAATCGGGCACACCCGGAGCGCCACGCCCGCTGAGACTCCTCCGCCCAGAAGCCACCACCGCCGGGCCAGCGGCGCGAGCCAGAGTGCTCCGCCGATCCTTTGCTCTGCTTACCAATAAGCGCCAGTGACGCCCCATTCCCGTTGCGTATAGGGAAGCAGAGCAAAGGATGTCGGGCATTGATCCGGGGCATCGAGGTCGGGTGATCCGCTGTCGCGTCGACAGTTGAGGCTCGGTGACGCACGCCCGTTCGTCGGGCCGGAGCAGCGTTGACCCGCAGCGCAGGGGTGTGGCAGCATTCGCGGCCTGACGGCAGTGAAGGAAGTCGGTGCGAATCCGACGCGGTCCCGCCACTGTCACCGGGGAGCGATCCCCCCTCGTGAGTCACGGCCGTGTGTCTGCGGTTGGAAGGCCGGGGGAGAGCGTCGATCCGGAAGCCAGGATACTTCGGCCGTCGGGACGTACCCCAGGGCGTGGACACCCGAGGAGGACCCGATGACGCTTGGCGTCTCCATCATCGACGGCTGCTGCCGTCTTGCGCACCGCGGCCGTGCCGTCGCCGCGATCGGCATCGACTCCGTTCACCGCTGAGTTCCGGACCGCGCCGCCCGTCGCTCCCGGCCGCAGGCCGCTGAGCCGGCCGGATCGCGGCCTCCGCTGAACCCTGCGCCCATCCCACGTCGCGAGGCCGCTCTCGCGAGCGTGCCGACGTTACCGTCCGGAGCCTGCCGTGCGCGTTCTGCTGCTCTCCACCGCCGACACCGACCTGCTGGCCGCCCGCGCCAGTGACGCCGACTACCGGCTCGCCAACCCGGCGCGGGTGGGGGCCGACGAGGTGCCCGCCCTGCTCGACGGGGTCGACCTCGCCGTCGTACGCCTGCTCGGGGGTCGGCAGGCGTGGCCGGACGGCCTCGCCGCGGTGCTCGCCACCGGCGTGCCGACGGTCGTGCTCGGCGGTGAGGCGGTGCCCGACGCGGAGCTGATGGCGATCTCCACGGTGCCGTCCGGAGTGGTCACCCAGGCGCTGGCGTACCTGGTGGAGGGCGGGCCGGACAACCTCGGGCACCTGGCCCGGTTCCTCTGCGACACGGTGCTGCTCACCGGCGAGGGGTTCGCCCCGCCCGCGCCGACCCCGGCGTACGGCGTACACGGCGACCACCCGACCGACCCGCGGCGGCCCACCGTGGGGATCGTCTTCTACCGGGCGCACGCCCTCGCCGGCAACACCGCCTTCGTCGACGTCCTGGCCGAGGCCGTGCGGGAGGCCGGGGGCAACCCGCTGCCGATCTTCTGTGGCTCGCTGCGGGGCCTGACCACGGGCGCGGGCCCGCTCGGGCTGTTCGCCCGCTGTGACGCGCTGCTGGTCACCGTGCTCGCGGCCGGCGGCGCGGTCGCCGCCGACGCGTCCGGGGGCGGCGACGAGGACGCGTGGGACGTCGGCGCGCTCGCCGCCCTGGACGTGCCCGTCATTCAGGCGCTCTGCCTGACCAGCACCAGGGAGCAGTGGGCCGGCAGCGACGCCGGGCTGTCCCCGTTGGACGCGGCGATGCAGGTGGCCATCCCCGAGTTCGACGGACGGATCGTCACCGTGCCGTTCTCGTTCAAGCGGATCGACGCGGACGGCCTCTCGGTCTACGCCGCCGACCCCGAGCGGGCCGCCCGGGTGGCCGGCATCGCGGTACGTCACGCCCGGCTGCGGTACGTGCCCAACGCCGACAAGCGGGTCGCCGTCGTGCTCAGCTCGTACCCCACCAAGCACTCCCGGGTCGGCAACGCCGTCGGGCTGGACACCCCCGTCTCGGCGGTCCGGCTGCTCGCCGCACTGGCCGAGGCGGGCTACCACCTGGGGGACGCGCCGCCGCCCGACGACGGCGACGCGCTGATCCACGCCCTGATCGCCGCCGGTGGGCACGACGTGGAGTGGCTCACCCCGGAGCAGTTGGTCGCCGCCGAGGCCCGGGTGCCCGGCGAGACCTACCGGCGGTGGTTCGACCAGGTACCGGCCGAGCTGCGTGAGCGGATGCGGGAGCACTGGGGTGAGCCGCCCGGCGAGCTCTACACCGACGGCGGGGACCTCGTGCTCGCCGGGCTGCGCTTCGGCAACGTGGTGCTGCTGATCCAGCCGCCGCGTGGCTTCGGGGAGAACCCGATCGCCATCTACCACGACCCGGACCTGCCGCCGAGCCACCACTACCTGGCCGCGTACCGCTGGCTGGCCGCGCCCGTCGCGGACGGCGGCTTCGGCGCGGACGCCGTGGTGCACCTGGGCAAGCACGGCACCCTGGAATGGTTGCCCGGCAAGGGTCTCGGCCTGGCGGCCGACTGCGCGCCCGACGCGGTCCTCGGTGACCTGCCGCTGGTCTACCCGTTCATCGTCAACGACCCCGGCGAGGGCACCCAGGCCAAGCGGCGCGCACACGCCGTGGTGATCGACCACCTGGTGCCGCCGATGGCCCGCGCCGAGACCTACGGCGACCTGGCCAAGCTGGAGCAACTGCTCGACGAGTACGCGACAGTGCAGGCCCTCGACCCGGCCAAGGTGCCGACCGTGCGGGCGCAGATCTGGGACCTGGTGCGCGCCGCCGAGCTGCATCACGACCTGCACGCCGAGGCGATGCCCGACGCCGACGACTTCGACGACTTCGTGCTGCACCTCGACGGGTACCTCTGTGAGGTCAAGGACGTGCAGATCCGCGACGGCCTGCACATCCTCGCCGACGCGCCCGTCGGCGAACCGCGGGTCAACCTGGTCCTCGCGGTGCTGCGCGCACCCCAGATCTGGGGCGGCAACCACGCCCTGCCCGGCCTGCGACAGGCCCTCGCCGCCGCGTACGGCCTCGACGAGCAGGAACTGCTGGCGGCACCGGGCGAACGACTGGCGGTGCCCACGGCGTTGACCGACGTGGTGGACGGGCCGGCCGGCACCGCCGCCGACGCCGTCGACCTCATCGAGGCGCTCGCCCGGAGGTTGGTCATCGGGATGGAGACGCTCGGCTGGGACGCCCAGGCGGTCGACGCGGTGGTCGCCGAGGTGACCGGGCAGCCGATCCCGGACGTCGTCGCGGTGCTGCGCTTCGCGGCCACCGAACTGGTGCCCCGGCTGGCGCGCACCACCGACGAGTTGACCCACACCCTCGGGGCGCTGGACGGGCGGTTCGTGCCGCCCGGACCGTCCGGTTCACCCACCCGGGGCCTGGTCAACGTGCTGCCCACCGGCCGCAACTTCTACTCCGTCGACCCGAAGGCCATCCCCAGCCGCAACGCCTGGGACGTCGGCGTGGCCCTCGCGGACTCGCTGCTGGCCCGGCACCTCGCCGACACCGACACGTACCCCCGCTCGGTGGGGTTGACCGTGTGGGGCACCAGCGCCATGCGCACCCAGGGCGACGACATCGCCGAGGTGCTCGCGCTGCTGGGCTGCCGCCCGGTCTGGGACGACCGGTCCCGGCGGGTCACCGGCATCGAGGTGGTGCCGACCGCCGAGCTGGGCCGGCCCCGCGTCGACGTGACCGTGCGCATCTCCGGCTTCTTCCGCGACGCGTTCCCGCACGTCGTGGCGCTGCTCGACGACGCCGTACGGCGGGTCGCCGCGCTGGACGAGCCGGACGAGGAGAACTACGTGCGGGCGCACGTCGCCGCCGACCTCGCCGAGCACGGCGACGAGCGGCGGGCCACCGCCCGGATCTTCGGCTCCAAGCCCGGGGCGTACGGCGCGGGCCTGCTGCCGCTGATCGACGCGCGGACCTGGCGCAGCGACGCCGACCTCGCCGAGGTGTACGCGGTGTGGGGCGGCTACGCGTACGGCCGGGGCCTGGACGGGCGGGAGGCGCGCGCCGACATGGAACGCTCGTTCGCCCGGATCGCGGTGGCGGTGAAGAACCAGGACACCCGCGAGCACGACATCGTCGACTCGGACGACTACTTCCAGTACCACGGCGGGATGGTGGCGATGGTCCGCCACCTCACCGGATCGTCGCCGCAGGCGTACGTGGGTGACTCGGCGATGCCGCACGACGTGCGCACCCGCACGCTGGGCGAGGAGACCCGGCGGGTGTTCCGCGCCCGGGTGGTCAACCCGAAGTGGATCGCGGCGATGCGCCGGCACGGCTACAAGGGCGCGTTCGAGCTGGCGGCCACCGTGGACTACCTGTTCGGCTACGACGCCACGGCCGGCGTGGTCGACGACTGGATGTACGAGCACCTGGCCGCCGCGTACCTCTTCGACGACACGACCCGGGAGTTCCTGGAGCAGTCCAACCCGTGGGCGCTGCGCGGCATCACCGAGCGGCTGCTGGAGGCCGCCGACCGGGGGCTGTGGGCCAAACCCGAGCCGGCCACCCTGGACCGACTCCGTGACACGTACCTGGCCAGCGAGGGCGACCTGGAGGACCGGGCATGATCACCTACCCGTTCAGCGCGGTGCTCGGCATGGCCGACATGCGGTTGGCGCTGCTGCTCAACGCTGTCTCCCCGGCGATCGGCGGGGTCCTCGTGCGCGGCGAGAAGGGCACCGCCAAGTCCACCGCCGTCCGGGCGCTCGCCGCGTTGCTGCCCCCGGTGCGTCGGGTCGCCGGCTGCCGCTTCGGCTGCGACCCCGCCGAGCCCGACCCGGGCTGCCCGGACGGGCCGCACCCGGCCGACGCCACCGCCGAGACCCGTCCGGCCCGCCTCGTGGAGTTGCCGGTCGGCGCCGCCGAGGACCGGGTCGTCGGCTCGCTCGACCTGGAGAAGGCCCTCGGTGCGGGGGTACGCGCCTTCGAACCGGGCCTGCTCGCCGCCGCGCACCGGGGCGTCCTCTACGTCGACGAGGTCAACCTGCTGCACGACCACCTCGTCGACCTGCTGCTCGACGCGGCGGCGATGGGCCGCAGCCACGTCGAGCGCGAGGGCGTCTCGGCCAGCCACGCGGCCCGCTTCCTGCTGGTCGGCACCATGAACCCGGAGGAGGGGGAGCTGCGCCCGCAGCTGCTCGACCGATTCGGGCTCACCGTCGAGGTGGGTGCCAGCCGGGACCCGGAGGTCCGGGTCGAGGTGGTGCGTCGCCGACTCGCCGCAGACGCCGACCCGGCGGGCTTCGCCGCCCGCTGGGCCGACGCCGACGCGGAGATCGCCGGCCAGGTGGCCGCCGCCCGCCGCCGGCTTCCCGGGGTACGCCTTCCGGACGCCGCGCTGCGGCAGATCGCCGAGGTGTGCGCCGCGTTCGACGTGGACGGCATGCGCGCCGACATCGTCACCGCCCGTACCGCCCTCGCCCACGCGGCCTGGCACGGCCGGGACCGCGTCACCATCGACGACGTACGGGTCGCCGCCCGCCTCGCCCTGCCGCACCGCCGCCGCCGTGACCCGTTCGACACGCCGGGCCTGGATGAGAAGCGCCTCGACGAGGCGTTGCAGCGCGCCCAGGACGCCCACCCCGACGATCCGGACGACGACGGCGGCCCGCACGACGGCGGCCCGGCTGGATCGCGCCCCGACGGCTCGGACCCTGACGGTGGCGGCCCGGGCGGTGGCTCCGGCGGGCACGGCGGCCCGGACGACGGCGGCGCCGACGGCGCGGGACCCCACGGTGGCAGCTCCGACGGCAGCGGTGACGCCGTTGACCAGGGTGCATCCGGCGCGACA
>NZ_JBFAPG010000222.1:0-9620 GCF_040675595.1 Micromonospora sp. NPDC049580 | reverse complement strand
CGACGAGCCTGCAGGAGTCGAAGCTGGAGAACCTCGGCCACCTCGGCGACATGAACGACCACGACTCGCTGGGCCTGTTCCAGCAGCGCCCCTCCAGTGGTTGGGGCACCCCGGAGCAGATCACCAACCCCGAGTACTCCACCACCGCATTCCTCAAGGGCCTCAAGCAGGTCGACGGCTGGCAGGACATGCCCCTGACCCAGGCCGCCCAGACCGTACAGGTCTCCGCCTACCCGGACGCCTACGCCCAGTGGGAGCAGCAGGCCACCGACCTCGTCACCCAGCACTGGAACAGCTGACCCACCGCACGACCCGACCAATGGCCGGCACCCGAGAACGGGTGCCGGCCATTGTCATGCCCAGCCCCGGCTCGGGTCAGAACAGGACGGTGGCGAGCGTGCCGACCGGTTGGAAGCCGCAGCGCTCGTACACCCGACGAGCCGGCAGGTTGAAGTCGTTGACGTACAGGCTGACCGTGGGGGCGACCCGGAGCAACGCGTCGCGTACGACGGCGGCCATCGCGGCGGCCGCGATGCCGCGGCCCCGCCACTCCGGTGCGACCCAGACGCCCTGGACCTGGGCGGTCCGTTTGGTCACCACGGCCAGCTCGGCCTTGAACACGACCTTGCCGTCGACGAACCGGGCGTACGCGCGGCCGGCGCGGACCAGGTCGTTGACCCTGCGGCGGTAACTGCGGCCGGCATCCTCGGCGAGCGGGGAGACACCGACCTCCTCGGTGTACATGGCGACCGCCGCCGGAAAGAGCCGGTCGACCTCGCCGGAGCGGACGCGGCGTACCTCTGGATCGGCCGGTACGGCCGGCAGTGTGTCGGTGGCCAGCAGCGGCTGGTTGGGCCGGACGTCGCGGGCCGGGCCCCACGTGTCGGAGAGCCGGTCCCAGAGGCCGAGGACGGCGTCGGCACGGCCGACGATGGAGGAGCAGAGCCGCTCCTCCCCCGCGAGCAGGTCGGCGAAGGCGGACACGGCGGCGTCGGTGGCGAGCACCGGCGTCAGGTTGCCACCGAGCCAGCACAGCGATTCGAGGTTGCGCCGGGCGCCGTACCCCAGGATCCGCCCTTCGGACCGCCACCAGGAGAGCCCGCGCGCGGCGATACGCTCCGCGACCTGCGCGCCCGCGAACGGGTCACGGTCGAGCAGGCGCTCGACCGCGCGGCGCTCCGATTCCCCCAGTTGCCGTACCGGCACCGTCAGCACGCCTACCAGCCTGCCAGATCGACCCCCCGCCCCGCCGGCCGAGTGGCGAGCCCGCCGTCACACGGTCATCGGCTCGGCGACCGGGCTGGTCGGACGGGTCCGGCCGGCCCACCGGACGACCGGGGGCACCAGGGCACCGAGCAGGAGGAACAGCCCACCCAGCGCGAGCCATCCCGGTACGCCCCAACCGAGGGCGAGGCTGGTCACCACGACGGGCGCGAGCATCTTGCCCAGCTCGTAACCCATGCCGTACGTCCCCTGGTACTGCCCCTGCGCGTCGGCGGGCGCCAGCCCGAAGGAGATCCCCCATCCGGCGGCGGAGTGCCACAGCTCCCCGATCACGTGCGCCAACGACCCGCAGCAGAGCAGGCCGATGGCGCCCGGTGTGGGCAGCGCACCGCTGGCGGCGAACAGTACGCAGGCCAGGGCGATGACGACCCCCGCCCGGCGGGACGCGCGGGCGGCCCCCGGCAGGGTGACGGCGCTGCGTGCCGCGCGTACCTGCAGGAGCACCACCAGCGCGGTGTTGACAAGCGTCAACACCGAGATCATCCAGGCCGGTGCGGTGGTGTGCCCGGCGATCCACAACGGCAGAGCGAGGGTGAGCAGGCTGAAGTGCATGGACATCAGCCCGTCGAGCAGGGTGAAGGCGAGGAACGGGCGGTCCCGTAGGGCGACCAGCCGGGGTCCTCGCGTCGGGGCGGCGACGGGTGCGACGGTGGGCAGCCGGACGGAGATCGCCGCTGCGGCCAGCGACGCCGCCGCCGTGGTCAGGATCAGCGCGAGGTAGCCGGCGCGGGTGTCGGCGGCGATGGCGAAGCCGCCCAGGACGGCGCCGACGGAGATCCCGACGTTGGTCGTGGCCCGCAGGTAGGCGCGGGTGTGCACCCGCTGGTCGGCCGGGATCGCGCCGGCGATGAGCGCTCCCCGGGCGCCGCGGTCGACCGCGTCGGCGAGCGCCGTGGCGGCGCCGACCAGCAGGAAGGCGGGAAACGATCGGACGGCGATCAGGCCGGCGGTCAGGACGCCGGCCGCGATCAGCCCGCCGACCTGTGCGCCGCGCGGCCCGACGCGATCGGCCAGGTAGCCGCTCGGTGCGCTCGCGAGCACGCCGACGAGCGCCGAGATGGTCAGGCCGACACCCACCTGGGTGGCCGAGAGGCCGACCGAGCGGGTGAGGAAGAGCGCGCTGGCGACCAGCCACAGGCCCCGCCCGACGGTCTTGATCAGGGTGCTGAGGGTGAGGATCCGGGCCGGACCGGGCGGTGGGAGCAGGCGCATGCCAGCCACTCTAACAAGACGTACGTACGGTTTGCAGATAGGAGCTTGTCGGCGATGCATTGCCGATATATCGTTGATGCATCAGCGACAGTACGCAGAGAGGAAGAACCTCATGAGGTTCCATCGACAGCACCACCCGATGCACGAGGCCCGGATGCGGGGCTTCGGCTTCCCGCCGGTCCCGCCCGGCCCGCATGGTCACGGCCACGAACACGGCGGCCCCTGGGGCGGACGCGGTCGCGGACGGGGCAGGGGCCGACGCCCCAACGTCCGTGGCGCGGTGTTGGCCCTGCTCACCGAGCGGCCGATGCACGGCTACGAGATGATCCAGGAGATCGACTCCCGCACCGGCGGCGCCTGGCGGCCCAGCCCGGGTTCGATCTACCCCACCCTTCAGCTCCTGGAGGACGAGGGTGTGATCGCCGCCAGCACCGAGGAGTCCAGCGGTGGGCGCAAGCGGTTCACGGTCACCGAGGCCGGGCAGGCGGAGGCCACCGCGGCCGCGCAGACCCCGGCGTGGGCGGACGTCGCCCAGGGCACCGTGAGCAGTTGGCACGACATCCGCGACTCCGGCGCGCAGGCGATGAACGCCCTGCGCCAGGTGATGATGAACGGCACCGACGACCAGCGTGAGCGGGCCGCCCAGGTGCTCGACGAGACCCGGCGCAAGCTGTACGCGATCCTCGCCGAATCCGAGTGAGATGCGCCAGAACGAATGCGGGCCGCTCCCCGAGGGGGAACGGCCCGCGTTCTTCGGACTGACTCAGTGCACGGTGACGGTCGGGCCGGTGACCAGCCCGCGCAGCTCCTCAGGAAGCTCGGCGCCCATCTCGTCGGCGATGCGCAGCGCCTCCTCGATCAGCGTCTCCACGATCTGCGCCTCGGGCACCGTCTTGACGACCTGGCCCTTGACGAAGATCTGGCCCTTGCCGTTGCCGGAGGCGACCCCGAGGTCGGCCTCGCGGGCCTCGCCTGGGCCGTTCACGACGCAGCCCATGACGGCGACCCGCAGCGGCACCGGCAGCCCTTCCAGGCCGGCGGTGACCTCCTCGGCGAGCTTGTAGACATCCACCTGGGCCCGCCCGCAGGACGGGCAGGAGACGATCTCCAGACCGCGCTCGCGCAGGCCCAGCGACTCCAGGATCTGGTTGCCGACCTTGATCTCCTCGACCGGCGGGGCGGACAGCGACACCCGGATCGTGTCGCCGATCCCCTCGGCGAGCAGCGCGCCGAACGCCACCGCCGACTTGATGGTGCCCTGGAAGGCCGGCCCGGCCTCGGTGACGCCGAGGTGCAGCGGGTAGTCGCACTGCTCGGCGAGCTGCCGGTACGCGCGGATCATCACGACCGGGTCGTTGTGCTTGACCGAGATCTTGATGTCGCGGAAGCCGTGCTCCTCGAACAGCGAGCACTCCCACAGCGCCGACTCGACGAGCGCCTCGGCGGTGGCCTTGCCGTACTTGGTCAGCAGGCGCTTGTCCAGCGAGCCCGCGTTGACGCCGATCCGGATCGGCACCCCCGCATCCCCCGCGGCACGAGCGATCTCCTTGACCTTGTCGTCGAACTGGCGGATGTTGCCCGGGTTGACCCGGACCGCCGCGCAGCCCGCGTCGATCGCGGCGAAGACGTACTTGGGCTGGAAGTGGATGTCGGCGATCACCGGGATCTGCGACTTCTTGGCGATCGCGGGCAGCGCCTCGACGTCGTCCTGGGACGGCACCGCCACCCGGACGATCTGGCAGCCGGACGCGGTCAGCTCGGCGATCTGCTGCAGGGTCGCGTTGACGTCGGAGGTGAGGGTCGTGGTCATCGACTGCACGGACACCGGCGCACCGCCGCCGACGGGCACCGAACCGACCATGATCTGGCGGCTGGCCCGGCGGGGAGCGAGCGGCGGGGGCGGCACGGCGGGCATACCGAGACTGATAGCGGTCACTTCAGGCACTCACCTTGAGAAGAGCGTGATGGGGTTGACCACGTCCGCGGCGATGGTGAGCAGCGTGAACGCGCCACCGATCAGGATCACCGCGTACGTGAAGGGCATCAGTTTGAGGTAGTCGACCCGGCCCGGGTCGGCCCGGCCGATCCGCGCGTAGACCCAGGAGCGGGCCCGTTCGAACCAGGCGATGGCGATGTGGCCGCCGTCCACCGGGAGAAGCGGCAGCAGGTTGAACACCCCGATGAAGAAGTTCAGCGACACGAAGAGCATGAAGAAGACCAGCCAGGCGTTGTTCTGCACGGCCTCCCCGCCGAGCCGGCTGGCGCCGACCACGCTGATCGGGGTGTCCACGTCCCGCTCGCCGCCGGTGAGGGCGGTCCACAGGGCGGGGACCTTCTGCGGGATGCGCTGCAACGCCTGCGCGGTGCCGACGGCCAGTTGGCCGGTGAAGTCGGCGGTGGCCCCGAACGCGCCGACCGGCCCGTACGTCACGCGGGTGGGGGTGCTGGGCACGAGGCCGACGCCGAGCGCGGCCACCGGCGCGGCGGCGCCCTTCGGGTCGTCCAGGGGCGGACGCTGGGTCTGCGCGAGCACCGTGCTGGTGCTGCCCGCCTGCCCGTCGCGGACGTACTCGATCCGCGTGGTGTCGCCCGGCTTGAGACTGCGCAGCGTGGTCAGCAGGTCGCCGTAGTTGCTGATCGGGGTGCCGTTGATCGAGGTGATCCGGTCGCCGTCGCGCAGTTGGGCCTGAGCGGCCGGGCTGGCCGCGTCAGCGGGGGTGCACTCCCGCAGCGTGTTCTCCGGCACCACACAGGGGCTGAGCTGGATGACCGCCGGCTCCTTGCGGGCCTGCGCGTCAGTGGTGGGGAAGTCCGGGTTGGGCAGGCCGGCGGAGACGGCGAGGATCCAGATGGTGATCAGCGCGAGCGCGAAGTGCGTGATCGACCCGGCGGCCATCACGATGGTGCGCTTCCACACCGGGTAGCGCCACATCACCCGCGACTCGTCGCCCGGCTCGACGTCGTCGTCCTGCGGCGTCATCCCGACGATCTTGCAGAAACCGCCGAGGGGAATGCCCTTGAGGCCATACTCGGTCTCGCCCCGTCGGAACGACCAGATGGTGGGACCGAAGCCGACGAAGTACTTGGTGACCTTCATCCCGAACATCTTGGCGGTGAGCAGGTGCCCCGCCTCGTGCAGACTCACCGAGATGAGGATGGCCAGGGCGAAGAGGACCACCCCGAGCAGGTACGACATCAAGCTCCTTCCACCGAACCCGCGATGATCTCCTGCGCGTGCGCGCGCGCCCACGACTCGGCCGCGAGCACGTCCTCGACGGTACCTGGTTCGGCGAAGTCCGGAGCGTCCTCCAACACGCGTTCGAGGGTGTCGACGATGCCGAGGAACGGCAGTCGGCCCGCCACGAACGCCGCCACGCACTCCTCGTTGGCCGCGTTGTAGATCGCCGGGCGGCAGCGCCCGGCCTCCCCGGCGGCCTTGGCCAGGGCCACGGCCGGGAACGCCTCGTCGTCGAGCGGCGCGAACTCCCAGGTGTGCGCGGCCGTCCAGTCGACGGCGGCGGCGGCCTCGGGCACCCGGTCGGGCCAGCCGATGCCCAGCGCGATCGGCAGCCGCATGTCCGGTGGGCTGGCCTGGGCGATCGTCGACCCGTCGGTGAACTCGACCATCGAGTGGATCACCGACTGCGGGTGCACCATCACGGTGATGTCGGCGTACGGCACGTCGAACAACTCGTGCGCCTCGATCACCTCAAGGGCCTTGTTGACCATGGTGGCCGAGTTGATCGTGACGACCGGCCCCATGTTCCAGGTCGGGTGCGCGAGCGCCTGCTCGGGTGTGACCTGCGTCAACTCGTCGCGCCGCCGACCCCGGAACGGGCCACCGCTGGCCGTGACGATCAGCCGCCGCACCTCGCCGCGCGACCCGGACCGCAGGCACTGGGCCAGCGCCGAGTGCTCCGAGTCGACAGGCACGATCTGCCCCGGCCGCGTCACCGCAGCCTTGACCAGCGGGCCGCCGGCCACGAGCGACTCCTTGTTGGCCAACGCGAGAGTACGACCACCGCGCAGAGCGGCCAGCGTAGGAGCGAGGCCCAGCGAGCCGACCACGCCGTTGAGCACGACGTCGCACGGCCACTGCGCCAACTCGGTCATGGCGTCCGGCCCGGCGACAATCTTGGGAAGTTTGAAGTCGCCGGTGGCCCAGCCCCGGCGGCTCGCCTCCGCGTAGAACGCGAGTTGCAGGTCCTGCGCCGCGGATGCCTTGGCCACCCCGACCGCCTCGACGCCCAGTTCGAGGGCCTGCGCGGCGAGCAACTCGACGTTGCCACCGCCGGCGCCGAGCGCCACCACCCGGAACCGGTCCGGGTTGCGCCGGACGATGTCGATGGCCTGCGTGCCGATCGAACCGGTGGACCCGAGCAGAACAAGGTCGCGGGGGGAAGTCACGAGGCCATTCTCCCCCACCGCCGCTGCACGCCCGCTGGGAGCCTCAGCCGCCGCCGCGCGGCGCTCGCGGCATGATCAACTCCAGATCGCCGATGTCGGGCTATCCGCACCTCTCGGACACCCCGACATCGCCGAAACCGTGTCGATCAAGCGGTGCCGGGCTCTTCTGGGACTGCTTCCTCGCCCAGCAGGTCGCCCGGATCGATGGAGAACTCGAACGGCTCGCGCATCACGAACCGCGTGCCGGCGGCAGCGGCAGCCACCGGTCGGTACTCCCCATCGGTCAACTCGTACAAAGCGAGGGTAGGTACCCGGTTCCGCAGGTCGACCCGGAGGAAGAAGGGAACACCGACAGCGGCGTACTCACGCGGTCGGTCAATGATGTCCTTACGTCGGTTGCCGGGAGAGACGATCTCGCCGAGCAGCACGGCGTGCCTGATGTCCATCGTCGTTTGGCCGCCGCCAGGAGCATCAAGAATCACGATGTCCGGAATGAAGAGGTCCTCGCCCGAGACGACGTTCGTCTCCAGATAGAGCCACAGCTTCGCGCGCCGAGCCGCCTGCTTCAGGAGATAGGCGAGATCGAGCTCCGCGTCCTGATGGTCATATCCCGCATGTGGTGTCACGATCACGCTTCCGCTCAGGACCTCAACCTTGGGGCCGTTGGTCTCCGGCAACAGGTCGAGGGCGAGCTGCGCGGTCCACGGCTCGTCATGCCACCGCAGCACGTCGAACGACGGCTCGGTGTGCTGCGGCGCCGGCTCCGGCGCGAACGCTGCCTGGGCCATCCGGGCTCACCCCCTCAGCGGACCATCATGCTCAGGTCAGCCTAGCCACCGCAGCCCCCGCAGCACGTCATCGCACACCGAGTCCGCCGCCGCTCGATCCGCAGCATCCCGCACGGCACGAATAGATCTTGGACAGTTTCCGTTAGGTCCGAACGGAAACTGTCCAAGATCTGCGGCTGACAGGGCGCGGTCATCGCGAGGGTTGGCTGACCACCGTGAACTCGATGAAGGCGGCCCAGGCCGAGGGGGTGAAGGTCAGCACCGGCCCGTGCCGGTCCGTGCTGTCGCGTACGCCGACCGGGTGCGACAGATTGGTGGCCACCTCCACACAGGTGGAGCCCCCGTTGTCGCTGCGGGTGGACGTGCGCCACACCGCACCGGTCAGGTCCATGACTTCGCCAGCTCCCGCACGAGATCCCGTGAGGCCCGCCGGGGCAACGCCTCGCCCCGCAGGCTCTCCCACCTGCGCTGAAGGTTATCAACGTCCTCCGGGCGGTCGGTCACGTGCGCGCGCACCGCGGCGTCGAGGTGCGCGACCTCACCGCTGTCCGGTGTCCGGGCCAGGATGAACGGGCCCGCCAACCCGGCGTGCATGCCCGCCCCGGCCGGCACCACGTGAAGGTCCACGTGCGGCTGCTCGGTGATCTGGAGCAGGTGCTCGAACTGCGCCACCATCACGGCCGGTGCGCCGATCGCCCGCCGCAGCACCGCCTCGTCCACCACGGCCACGAACTCCGGCGGGTGCTCCCGGCTCAGCACCGACTGCCGGTCCATCCGTGAGCCCACCCGTTGCTCGACCTCCGGCTCCCGCAGCATCCTCCCGCCGCGCAGCACCGCCCGTGCGTACGCCTCGGTCTGCAGGAGGCCGGGGATCAACGACGGCTCGAACCAGCGGATCATGGTCGCCTCCCGTTCGACGGTGATCCACTCACGCAACTGGGCACGGTGGGGTCGGTACTGCACCTGTGGGCTGCGCTGGCCCTGTCCGGACCGGCAGCGTCGTGCGGCCCGGCCGCTGTGGCCCTGCCGGTGGACGCGGTGACCGCGCCACGGTGGATCATCCACCTACCGACCACCCTGACCAGTCTCGACGACGCCACCGCCCTGGCCGTGGCACTGTGCGACTCGCTCGGTCACCTCGCCGTCGTCGACTGCGGGGAGACGACGCTCAGCGAGGAGGACGCGCAGTTCCTCCGTACCCGAGTGTTCTGTGACGCCCTGCTCGGCGGCGCGGGCCGGTGCCGGCGTCCCGACGCCCACGACGGCCCCTGCGGGCCGGCCCGAAACCGCGGGTGACCCGACGCCGACCCTGGCCGACCGTCATGATCATGCGTCTGATCGACGGATGGCCCGGGGGTGTCCTGCTCCGCGAGCATCAGCGGCGATCACGGTCAAACACGGAGGGGACCACATGAACCAGAAGCTTCAGGCGCGCGCGTTCGAGCGGGTGGCGTCGATCCTGCAACCCGGGGAACAGCCGGTCAGCGCGACCCGGGCGATGGTCGGCAGTTTCTCGGCCGGCCGACTCGGGACGGTCGTCTCGCAGGGACTGATCACCGCGGGCGCCGGGGCGGTGGGCCACGCGCTGTCACGGACCAAGAAGCAGTTCGTCGTCCTCACCGACCGGCGGCTGATCTTCCTGCCGCAGACCTTCCTCGGCGGGCCCGGCACCGGTGTACTCGGCGAGGTGCCCCGGGAACACGTCGCACTCGCCGAGGCGAAGATGGGCATCGTGAGCCTGCTGCGCCTCGCCTTCGGCGCCGGCGGGGACGGCGTCACGCTGACGTTCCCCCGGGTGGACAAGAAAAACGCCGAGGCCCTCGCGGCGGCCCTGGCACCGGTGCCGAGCGCCTGACCCGTTCCGCCCAGGGCAGGGGCACCTGCAGATCTTGGCGCTGATGTGCCCAGCACGGAAGTCGGGGTGTCCGC
>NZ_JBFAPG010000221.1:0-9663 GCF_040675595.1 Micromonospora sp. NPDC049580 | reverse complement strand
CCGCGGCGCGCGCCGGACGCGGCCGCCCGCGGTCGCGTTTGTGCGGGGGGCGGGCGGCGTCCGGCGGTTGCGGGGGGCTAGCGCGCGTTGCCGCGCAGGATGTCGACGACGAAGCGGTGGTCGTCCAGCTGCGGAAGCCCGGAGACGCCCATCCAGCCCACGACGCCGGTGCCACGAACGCGCAGTGGCACGGCGCCTCCGGCCGCGGCGTAGCGTGCGGCCGGTAGGCCGAACTTCTCGGTGAGCGTCGTCTGCTTGTCCTGGCAGAGCCGGGCCATGTAGAGCGACGAGTGCTCGAACCGCATCACCACGCGCCCCTTGCGGCGCAGCCACGCGTCGTTGTCCGCCGTCGAACCGGGCAGGCCACAGTGGAACAACTGCCGTCCGGTCCGCCACACACCTACGGAGATCGGGAGCCCCCGCTGGGCGGCGGCGGTGACGGCCCGCACGCCCAGCTCGTACGCGTCGGTCTCGGTCAGGCCCGCGAGCTCCAGCTCGTTCTCCTCGCGCTGCAGCTCGTCAAGCGTCGGCCACTGGTCAGATGACATGTGTTTCTCCTCGTCGAGCGTCGTTCACCAGGCGCAGGGCGCGTAGTCCTTCAGGAAACAGCCGTACAGGTCCTCGCCCTGCTCGCCCCGGACGATCGGGTCGTACACCCGGGCCGCGCCGTCGACGAGGTCCAGCGGGGCGTGGAACCCCTCGTCGGCCAGCCGCATCTTGGTCGGATGTGGCCGCTCGTCGGTGATCCAACCCGTGTCGACGCTGGTCATCAGGATGCCGTCGGTCAGCATCTCCTGTGCGCTGGTGCGGGTCAGCATGTTCATCGCGGCCTTGGCCATGTTGGTGTGCGGGTGCCCCGGGCCCTTGTAGCCACGACCGAACTGACCCTCCATCGCCGAGACGTTCACCACGTACTTGCGGCGGGCCGGCGCGGCGGCCATCGCCGGACGTAGCCGGCTGACCAGCACGAACGGCGCGGTGACGTTACACAACTGCACTTCCAGCAGCTCGACCGGGTCGACCTCCTGCACCCGCTGGACCCAGCTGTTCACCGAGTCGAGATCCGGCACCAGCCCGCCGGCGTCGATGGCGGTGGACGCCGCGATCCGCTCGGGCGACGCGGAGCCGCTGGTCAACGCCAACGCGGTGAGCGCGTGCGGGGTGAGTGCGGCCGACTCCGGCCCGGCCGTGAGACTGCCGGCCGGGCCGCCCGGCTTGGCGAACGTGATCAGCTCCGGCAGGGGGCCGTCCGGCAGGGCCGCGGCCTCCGCGGCGACGAGCTGGGCGTACGCCCCGGGCGAGCGGCGGACGGTCTGCGCCGCGTTGTTGATCAGGATGTCGAGGGGGCCCTGGCTGCTCACCGAGTCGGCGAGGGCGATCACCTGGGCGGGGTCGCGCAGGTCGATCCCGACGATCCGCAGGCGGTGCAGCCAGTCCCCGCTGTCGGGCATCGCGGCGAAGCGGCGCACCGCGTCGTGCGGGAACCGCGTGGTCACCGTCGTGTGCGCGCCGTCGCGCAGCAGCCGCAGCGCGATGTACATGCCGATCTTGGCCCGGCCGCCGGTGAGCAGCGCGCGCCGGCCGGTCAGGTCGGTACGGGCGTCGCGGCGCTCCCGGTTCAGGGCCGCGCAGGACGGGCAGAGCTGGTGGTAGAAGGCGTCCACCTCGCGGTAGCGCTGCTTGCAGATGTAGCAGCCGCGCGGGTTGTGCAGGAATCCCGCAGTCGTGCCGGTGGTGGGGGAGGCGAGGGGGATGCCCTGGGTCTCGTCGTCGATCCGGCCGGGGGCGCCGGTGGCCGTGGCCTCCGTCACCGCCCGGTCGGCCGCGATGATGGCGTCGCGCCGCTCCTCGCGTCGCCGCTGCTTGATCACCTTGTAGAGCTTCGCGGTGGCCCGCTGCACCCGCACCACGTCCGGGTGGTCGGACGGGAGGGCCTCCAACGCCTCGAAGACGCTGAGACAGGTCTCCAGCCGGTCCCGGTCAATGCCGGCCTGACCGTTTTGGGCAATCTTGTCCACTGTCATGCGTCGCTGTCTCGTCCCGTTTCCTGTGCCGGATTCGCCGGTCCACCCCAAGTCCGACCCGAAACTGTACGCACCACGCCGTCCCGGACGCATCCCGCGCCGCGCTGCCCACCCGGGAGGACCCTCGCGCCGTCCGACACCCTGCTCGGTGTGGTGGTTGGCGTGGGGGATGCTGGTTGCGTGCAGATCACGATCCTCGGTCCCCTCGCCGTCAACGGCCGGCCGGTCCGGGGCGAGCGGTTGGCGGCGGTGCTCCGCGCACTCGTCGACGCGCGTGGCCGGGCGGTCTCCACCAGTCTGCTCGTGGACGCGGTGTGGGACGGGGCGCCGCCCGACGACGCGACCGGCGCGGTGCAGGCGCTCGTGTCCCGCGTACGCCGTCTCGGGCTGCCCGTGGTGGCGGTGCCGGGCGGATACCGCCTGCCCGCCGACGAGGTCACCGTCGACGCGGTCGAGGCGCGGGCGCTCCTCGATCACGGGCGTGCCACCCTGCGGGCCGGCGACGCGCGGGCGGCCCGCGACTCGGCCGACCGGGCCCGTGCCCTGTTCCCCGAGGTACCGGAGATCGTCACCACCGAGGACGCCCGCCTGTTCGCCGACGTCGCCGCGCTGCGCGCCGAGGCGGCGCTCGCCGGTGCGGGGCCGTACGACGAGGCGGACCTGCGCCGGCTCGCCGCCCGGACGCCCCCGGACGAGCCGTCCGCCGCCCTGCTCGTGCGGGTGCTCGCCGCGCAGGGGCGGGAGGCGGAGGCGTTGGAGGTGGTCGAGCGCCTCCGTGACGACCTGGCCGAGCGCTACGGCACCGACCCGTCACCCGTGATCAACCAGGTCCATCTGGCGCTGCTGCGCGGCGAGCTCACCGCGCCGGCCGTCGTCGCGCCACCCCGTCCGCCGGCGCGGATCGCCCTGCCCGCCGCGTGGCGCCGGCCGATGACCGCCCTCGTCGGCCGCGAGCGCGACGTCGAGGCCCTGGACACGGCGCTGGACGAGTCGGCTCTCGTGACGATCGTGGCGGCCGGCGGCGCCGGCAAGACCCGCCTCGCGGCCGAGGTCACGCGGCGCACGGCGGCGGCCGGGCAGGCGGTACGCGTGGTCGAGCTGGCCGGGCTGCGCTCGCCCGACGAGGTGCTACCCACGGTGCTCGCGGCGCTCGGTGGCGCGGACACCTCGACGACCGGCGGCAACCTGGGCCTCGAACGGCGGGTGCTCAGCCCCGAGGAGCGGTTGCGGGCCCTGGCGCCGGACCTCGACGGGCTGGTCGTCCTGGACAACTGCGAGCATGTCCTCGACGCGGTGGCGGGCGTCGTCGCCGACCTGCTCGCGGTGACCTCCCCGGAGGTCGCGGTGCTCGCGACCAGTCGTGCGCCGCTGGGCCTGGCCGGCGAGTGGGTGCACCGACTGACCGCCCTGCCGGACTCCGACGCGCTCGGGCTGATCGAGTCCCGGGCGCGGGCCGGCGGCGCGGTACCGACCTGGGACACCGCGCGGGCTCTCGCGCTGTGCAACCGGCTCGACAACCTGCCGCTGGCCCTCGAACTGGCCGCCGCGCGACTGCGGCACATGCCGATCGACGACGTGCTCGCCGGGCTGACCGACCGGTTCGCGCTGCTCGACGACGCGCTGCGGGGCCTGCCGGAACGGCACGCGAGCCTGTGGGCGATGGTCGACTGGAGCCGGGAACTGCTCGCCCCCGACGACCGTGCGCTGCTGGAGCGGATCGCGGTCATCCCCGCGCCGTTCACCGCGGACCTCGCCGCCGCGGTCGCGCGGACCCCGGACGTGCGGCGGGGTCTGGCGAGGCTCGTCGAACAGTCCCTGCTGACCCTGGTCGAGGGGGACGGGCCGCCCCGCTACCGGATGCTGGAGACCGTCCGCGAGTACGGCGAGGCCCGTCTGGACGTTGCCGGTGACCGGGGCGTGGCGATGGCCGGTCTGGTCGGCTGGGCCCGGGACGAGGCCGTCGGGCTCGCCGGTCGCCTCGTGGGCCCCGGCCAGGTCGAGGCGCTGGACCGTTGCGCCGCCGAGCAGGACAACCTGGTCGCGGGCCTGCGGTGGGCGCTGGAGCAGGACGACGAGCCGGCCGTCGTCGACGTCGCCACCGCGCTGCTGCACCTCTGGACGGTGCGCGGCCTGCACCTGGAGGTCCTCGCGTGGGGGCGCGGGCTGCTCAACGTCGACGAGCCGCAGCGGCGTCGACGCTCGGCGATCCTGCGGGGCCGGGCCAGCGGCCGGCCCCTGCCGCACGGAGACCGACTCGCCTGGACATGCGTATTGATCAGCGTGAACAGCGGCATCAGCGCCGACCTGCGGCCCGCCGTGCTCGCTCGGCGCGCGCTGCGGACGCTGCTCGCGGAACGACCCGCCGAGGTGTCGCCGCGGCTTACCGCATTCGCCGTGGCGTTGCCCGGCTTCGACGAGTCCGACCTGGAGCAGAGCCTGAAGAGCGCGAACGAGATGATCGCGCACCCGGACCCGTACGTGCAGGCGCTCGGCCTGATCGCACGCGCGGCGGTACGGGAGAACAGCGGCCTGCCGGAGGCGTCGATCGACGACGCCGAGCAGGCGTACCACCGCTTCGAGGTCGCGGGCGACCACTGGGGCATGGCGATGGCCGCGGGTGCCGTCGGGCAGTTCCTGCTCCCCGGCAGGGAGGGGCGGTCGGCCGAGTGGCTGGCGCGCAGCGTCCGGCACATGGAGATGATCGGCGCCCAGCAGGACGCGCGGTCGATCCGGGTGCGGCTGGACGTGCAACTCGCCCTGACCGGCGACGCGGACGCGGAGCGGCGACTCGGTGAGACGGCGACGCCGGGCCAGGCCGAGCAGATGGACGTGGCGCAGGCGCTCCTCGGCCTGGCGCACCTCGCCTGGCAGCGGAAGCGCTACGACGAGGCTCTCGCCCACGCCGACGAGGTGAACCGTACTCTCGCCGGCTGGACCGGGCCGCCACCGCAGCCGCGCGTGATGGTGCGGGCCTCGGTGGCGGTCCTGTACCTGCGGGTGGCCGACGCGCGGGGGGTGTCGGGCACCGACGCCGCCGCCCAGGCGGCTACGTTGCTGGCGCTCGCCCGCGACGACGCGCTGAACTCGAAGGACCTGCCGGTGATCGGGGCGTGGGCGTCGGGCGGCGCGGAACTCGCCGCGTACCGGGACGACATCGCCACCACCCGCGAACTGTCCGCGCTCGCGAAGCGGCTCGGGACGCACATGGAGCTGTTCTTCCCGAGCGGGCGCAGCGAACGACTCGACGCCGCCCTCGGTGACGAGGAGCAGCGTGAGTCGTTGGTGTCCGCCTGGCGCGCCCGGCCGGTGGCCGCGGCCGTCACCCGGATCCGTGAGCTGATGGAGGACCTGCTCGTCTAGCCCGGCGTCAGACCTTCTTGCGGTACGCGCGCAGCGCCAGCGGCATGAACACCGCCACGAAGCCGGCGCACCAGGCGAGCGTCCACCACACGTGCGCGTCGAGCGGGGTGCCGAGGAACAGCCCGCGTACCGAGGCCACCAGGTGGGTCATCGGGTTGACGTTCACGAAGGCCTGCATCCAGCCGGGCAGGGTGTCGGTGCCGACGAACACGTTCGACCCGAAGCTCAGCGGCATGATCAGCGCGAACATCAGGCCCTGCACGGCGCCGGGGGTGCGCACCTTCATCGACACGTAGACCGGCAGCCAGCTCAGGCAGAGCGCGAACAGCACCGCGAGCAGGCACCCGGCGATCGCCCGGAACGGGTCGGTGTCGATCCGGAAACCCATCAGGTAACCGATCGCGAGGGTCGAGACCGTGACGATCACATACCGGACGACGTCGCCCAGGACCGCGCCGACCAGCGGCGCGGAGCGGGGGATCGGCAGCGACCGGAACCGGTCGAAGATGCCCTTGGCGATGTCGGTGTTGAGGTTGACGCCGATCGCGATGGCCCCGGTGGCGATGGTCTGCGCCAGGATTCCGGGTAGCAGGAACTGCAGGTAGTCGTGGGTGGATCCGGCGACCGCGCCACCGAAGATGTAGACGAAGATGATGAGGAACAGCACCGGTTGCAGCGTGACGTCGATCAGTGCCTCGGGCGTCCGCCAGGTCTTGATGAGGCTGCGTTTGGCAAGCGCCAACGAGTGCCGCACGAGCCGGAACGGTCGCGGCTTCACCGCGGCCGTCGACAGCGCGGGGCTCGCGGTGGGTGGTGCGCCGACCAGGGTGCTCATGCCGCTACCTCCGTACGGGAAGTGGTGTCGTCCTCGGATGCCGTACGCCCGGTGAGGGTGAAGAACACCTCGTCGAGACTCGGCAGGTGCAGGGAGAGTTCGGTGACGGAGATGCCGGCGGCGGCGAACCGCGCCACGCTCTCGGTCAGGGCCGTGTCGTCGGTGACCGGCACCGCGAGCACGCCCTTGCGGATCTCGTCGGCCTGGCCGCCCGAGCCGACCTCGGTCAGGATCGCCGCGGTCCGGGAGAGCTGCGCCGGGTCCGCGGGCCGGACTTCGAGGGTCTGTCCGCCGACGATCCGCTTGAGCCCCTCGGGCGTGTCGTGCGCGATGACCCGGCCGTGGTCGATCACCGTGATCGCGTCGGCCAGCGCGTCGGCCTCCTCCAGGTACTGGGTGGTGAGCAGCACCGTCGAGCCGTTGGCCACCAGCGAACGGACCACGTCCCACATGTCCTCGCGCTTGGCCGGGTCCAGCCCGGTCGTCGGCTCGTCCAGGAAGATCACGTCCGGCGAGCCGACGAGACTGGCGGCCAGGTCCAGCCGCCGCCGCATGCCCCCGGAGTAGGTCTTGGCCGGTCGGCCGGCGGCGTCGGTCAGGTCGAACCAGTCGAGCAGTTCGGCGGCCCGTCGACGGGCGCCGGCGCGACCCAACTCCAGCAGCGTCCCGAACAGCTCCAGGTTCTGCCGCCCGGTCAGGTCCTCGTCGACCGAGGCGTACTGGCCGGTGAGGCCGATGCTCTGCCGGACCCGCTCGGCGTCGCGGACGACGTCGAAGCCGCCGATCCGGGCGCTGCCGGCGTCCGGGGTGAGCAGCGTGGAGAGGATGCGCACGGCGGTGGTCTTGCCAGCGCCGTTGGGGCCGAGCACGCCGAGCACGGTCCCCCTGGGTACGGCGAGGTCCACGCCCTGTAGCGCCCTCGTCCTCCCGAATGTCTTGACGAGGCCCTCGGCCTCGATCACCAGGTCGGTTGTCATGTCCCAGAGCGTGCGCCGGTCGCCTGACACCGCGCCGACACCGCACCGACACCCCCGCCGACACGGGCCGACACCGGGGGCGGGCTCCAGAGGGCGACCGACGGCCCCGGGTCGCGATATGCTCGCGACGGCAGAGCGCCTGCCCGCGCCCGATGTGGTGGCCCACGCCCGACCACATGCTCGGGGCCAAGAGTCGCCGACTCCGCGCCGTCGTGTCGACCCCCGGTGTGTCCGTCACGCCGCCCGTTCGGTGAAGTGCGTGGGGCTGCACCGGAGGCGTCATGTCTGATCTCCCGTCCCGCCGTACCCCGGTTCCGGGCCGTGCCCGCAGGCGCGCCATCCGGGAGCAGGCGGCCCGCAGCGGCGTCGCCTACTCGGTGGCTGCCCGGCAGCTCGAATCGGTCGGTCTGGCACCCGGCGAGACCCTCGCCACGTACGGCCGGACGATCTATCCGATCGGCGTCGACCCGTACCGTCAACTCCTCGTCGACCGCCGCGAACGGCGCTCGTTCGACGAACGGCGGGCGGACACGCGCCGGGCGGCTGCCCTGCCGGAGGGCCGCGCCGCGCACCTCGTCGACCGTTTCCCGCCCAGCCGGGGCCCGGCCGGCACGGGAGTCGGCGGGCTCTACCACGGCGAGGGTCGGCAGGAGTTG
Organism: Micromonospora sp. NPDC049580; assembly: GCF_040675595.1. Classification (NCBI taxonomy): domain Bacteria; kingdom Bacillati; phylum Actinomycetota; class Actinomycetes; order Micromonosporales; family Micromonosporaceae; genus Micromonospora; species Micromonospora sp. NPDC049580. Next base: position 1,811 of record NZ_JBFAPG010000221.1, on the reverse strand, counting down.
CTCGCCATGCTGTACCTCGTGGTCGCAGCCGAGTCGCCGGGGCTGCTGCCCGAGGTGGGGGACGTCGCCTGGATCGCCGAGCTGGGCGAGGACACGGCGGTCGACACGGCCTGCGCCGACGCCGACCGCGAGGCCCGTCGGCTGCTCGACCGGGAGCCGGCGCGGCTGTGGTCGGCGATCGAGGAGGCGCTCGTCGCCGCCAAGGCCGGCCTCGACTGGCAGCTCCGCCAGGGCGCGATCCGCCAGGGCGCGCTGCTGCGCACGATGATGACACCGCGGCTGGGGTACGCGGGCGAGCCGTACGTGCCGGGACTGCCGATCACCGGCGTACGGCAGATCCTCGACGCGCTGCTGATCGTGGCCGACGACGGGCACGCTCCGGGCACCCGGGTACGTCGTGTCGCGGGGACGGACGACGCTCAGCTGGCCACGATAGTCGGTGCGCGGTGGGGTTCGGCCGGGCCGCCGGTGGGCTACCTCGTCTGGCCTGACCGCGCGACGACGCCCGTGTCCGTCCCGGCCGACGGCCTGGTCGTGCTGGCCGGTCAGGAGTCCGTCGGGCGGTGAGCCGGCCAGCGTCGGGTCCACGGTCCGGAATCCGGGGTTGGTCGCCTCGCCGGCCGCTGCCATACTGACGGTGGCGCCCGTCGATGTCAGTTGGGCCCGGGGGAAGCCCTCCGCAGAGCGCGGACGGTGGGGGTCGAAACCCGGAGGCCGCGATGGACCTTGTCCCCGACGCTGACGCCCTCTCCAGCCTGGTCGACCTGCTCGGCGCCGTGCTGCAACTGACCGCCGCGGTGGTCAGTCTCGCGGCGGTCGTCACCGCTCGCGGGCGTCGCCGCCGGCGGGGCGGGATCCATAACCCTGGGGTACGACCCAGAGAGGATGACCCGCAACATCCATGCTAATCAATACGATGACCGCTATCTCGATCAGGTGCGCTCACAAGGCGTGCCGTTCCGAAGCGGAGGATTGCATGGTTCGCTGGCGTACCCTCACTGGCCTGGTGGCCGCCGCGCTGGCTGCGGCCAGCCTCACCCTCGCGGCGCCCGCTGCCGCGGCCGACAGCCCCGTCACGCCGAACGTCGTCGGCGGCACCCGCGCCGCGCAGGGCGAGTTTCCGTTCATGGTGCGGCTCTCGATGGGGTGCGGCGGGGCCCTCTACAGCTCCCGGCTGGTGCTCACCGCGGCGCACTGCGTGGGCTCGACCGGCACCAACACCAGCATCACCGCGACGCTCGGGACGGTCGACCTCCAGTCGTCCAGCCGGATCACCGTCCGGTCCAACTACGTCTACCGCGCTCCCGGCTACAACGGCGCCGGGAAGGACTGGGCGCTGATCCGCCTCGCCACCCCCGTGACCGGGCTGGACACGTTGAAGATCGCCACCACGACCGCGTACGACAGCGGCACCTTCACCATCGCCGGCTGGGGTGCCGCGCGCGAGGGTGGCAGCCAGCAGCGGTACCTGCTCAAGGCCACCGTGCCGTTCGTCAGCGACTCCACCTGCAACTCCAACTACGGCGGCGACCTCATCCCCGCCGAGGAGATCTGCGCCGGCTACGCCAGCGGCGGTACGGACACCTGCCAGGGCGACTCGGGCGGCCCGATGTTCCGCCGCGACGCCACCAACGCGTGGATCCAGGTCGGCATCGTCAGCTGGGGCAACGGTTGCGCCCGACCCAACTACCCGGGTGTCTACACCCAGGTGAGCTACTTCGCCTCGTCGATCGCCTCGGCCGCGGCGAGCCTCGGCGGCTGACGACCCGCTGACGGACGACCTCGGGCGGCCCGGACCGTGGTCGTCCGAG
>NZ_JBFAPG010000220.1:0-9692 GCF_040675595.1 Micromonospora sp. NPDC049580 | reverse complement strand
CGCCCTGGAAGTAGCTCAGCAGGCGCAGGATCTCGATGTAGAGCCAGACCAGGCTGACCAGGATGCCGAACGCGGCCACCCAGGAGTAGCGCTGGGGCAGGCCCATCCGGACGCCGTCCTCGATCTCCTTGAAGCTGAGCACGAAGCTCAGCGACGCGACCACGATGCAGACGAGGCTGAAGCCGATGGCGAGCGGGCTGCCGTCACGCAGACCCGTGTTGATGCCGAACAGCGCCAGCACCAGGTTGATCAGCATGACCGCGGCAAGGCCGATGATCACCGAAGTCATGACCTTGACGAAGACCGGGGTGGCCCGGATGATCTTCGCCTTGTAGATCATCGTCATCACGAAGAAGATGCCGAAGCTGGCCACGGCGGCCTGGAGCACGATGCCGTCGTAAGCGGACTCGAACGCCTTGCTGACCATGCCGACGAAGACACCTTCGACGACCGCGTACGCGATGACGAGCGCCGGGTTGGCCATCCGGGAGAACGAGATGATCAGGCCGAGCACCAGGCCGACGACCGCCGCGCCGATCCAGGCGGTGCCGACCAGCGCGTCGGGCACGAGCACCCAGGCTGCCGCGGCGGTGATGCCGAGGATGCCGAACAGCGCGACCGTCTTGACGACCACGTCGTCGACGGTCATCGGTGCCACGGCGGGCGGTGCGGCCGGGTAGCCGGCCTGGGACGGGTACTGCTGCGGAATGCCGGGCTGTCCGTACGGCCCGGCCGGTGCGTACCCGGCGGAGCGCTCCCGCTCGGCCGCCTGGCCGAGCCGGGCGAGCACCGGGTTCGAGGTCTTCACTGTCTGGCCTCCCTCAGGGGGTCGTTTGCACGTGAACGTGCACCCCAAGAGTAAACTGCCCGGCCCACTCCTGGTGATCACGATGGGAACGCGGACGCCGTGGCGGCTGGGTGCCCGGGGCGGGGGTCGAACCCGCACGCCTTTCGGCAGCCGCTTTTAAGGCGGCCGTGTCTGCCGTTCCACCACCCGGGCGGGTGGCACCCGCGCGCCGACACGCACGGTGCAGTGTCACCGTAGCCGGTCCGCGGCGACCCGGCGTACCCCGCCGGGCTGGCCACATTAGGGTCGATGCCGTGAGCAGCGCAGCCCCAACGGCCCCCGACGCCGCCCCTGACCAGGTCTTCCGTCTCGACGATCAGGTCAGCCGCCGACCCCGGGCCGTCCGGCTGCTGGCCGCCGTCCGCCGCCACCGGGCGGATCTGCTGATCGCGGTGGTCTGGGTGGCGCTCGCCGGCTGGCTGACCCACGGCCTGTGGCCCGACCCGGGTGGGCGGACGTTGGCGCTCAACCCCGAGGACCAGACGCTCTACGAATGGTTCCTGGCGGTCGACGCGAGGGCGCTGCTCGGCGACTTCCACCTGCTCACCGACCGGCTCAACGCCCCGGACGGCGTCAACCTGATGGCCAACACCACTGTCATCGCGCTCGGCGTCGTCTGCGCGCCGATCACCCTCCTGCTCGGCGCGCCCACCACCTTCGCGCTGCTCGCCGCCGCCAACCTGGCCGGCACCGCCCTCGCCTGGTACCTGCTGTTCCACCGGACGCTGCGCGCCCACCGCCTCGCCGCCGCGCTCGGCGGCGGGCTGTGCGGGTTCGGTCCGGGCATGATCTCGCAGTCCAACAGCCACCTGCACATGACGGCGCAGTGGCTGGTGCCGGTGATCGTCTGGCTGGTGCTCCGGCTGCTCCGCGCGTCCGACCCCGGCCCCACGACACCCGACGCGACGGGCCGCGCCCGATCGGTCGGCCCGGACCGACGACGGATGATCAGCTCCGCTGCCGGGCTGGCCGCAGCCGTCACCGCGCAGGTCTTCATCGGCGAGGAGGTCCTCTTCCTCTGCGCCGTCACACTGCTGGTGATGGCGATCAGCTACACCGTCGCGGACCGGGACCTCGCCCGGCGCGCACTGCCCGGATTCGCCGGCGGGCTGGCGATCGCCGCCGGCCTGGCGCTGCTGGTGCTCGGCTACCCACTGTGGTTCCAGTTCGCCGGGCCGCAGGGCGTCGCCGACGGGATGTTCAGCCCGGCCTACTTCTCGGCCGACCTCAGCAGCTGGTGGGCGGTCTCCCCGTTGTCGGTCGCCGGCAGCGACGAGGCGTCCCGGCTGACCACCGGCCCCGCCGAATACAACACCTTCCTCGGCTGGCCGCTGCTGCTGGTCACCGCCGCCTGCGCGGTCTGGGCCGGCCGGCGCCGGCTGGTGCTCGCCTGCGTGGTGGCGGCGCTGGTGATGGGCGCGCTCTCCCTCGGCCCGGAGGTGGTGCTCGGCGGCACCCGCACCGCGCTGCCCGGCCCGTACGCCCTGCTGGCCGGGTTGCCGGTGATGGACGGCGCGCTGCCGATGCGGTTCGGCCTGGCGCTGCTCCCGATTGTGGCGACGGTGCTCGTCGTGGCCGTCGACCGGGCACTGCGCGGCACCGGCCGGGCGCGGCGGCTGGTGCCGCTCGCCGTCATCGCAGCCCTGCTGCCGATCTTCCCGACCCCACTGCCGACCGCCGAGCGGCCCGCCGTGCCGGAGTTCATCACCGGCGGGCACTGGCGGCAGTGCGTCCGCCCGGGCGGTGTGCTGGTCCCGGTGCCACTGCCCACCCCCAAGGAACCGTGGCCGATGCGCTGGGCAGCCGCCGCCGACGCCGGGTTCGGCCTGCCCGAGGGGTTCTTCATCGGCCCGTACGGGCGCGGTGGCACCGCCGCCATGGGCACCTTCAAGCAGCCCACCTCGGCTTTGCTGGCCGACGTCGCCCGCCGCGGCGACCAGCCGGCCATCGGCGACGAGCAGCGCCGGCAGGCCGCCCGGGACGTCGACTTCTGGGGCGCGTCCTGCGTGGCGCTGGCCGACGACGCGCCGCACGCCGACAGCCTGCGGGCGACCCTGGAGCAGTTGTACGGCCCGGCCACCCGCATCGCCGACGCCTGGATCTGGCGGGTCTGACGCCGAGTATCGCGAAAGGGCCCCTCCTGAGCAGGAGGGGCCCTTTCGTCCAGTTTGCTCAGACGCGCGGCGCGCCCACCGGCTGGGATGCCTCGACGAACTCCTCGCGCGGGTCGTGCAGCTGGCCCAGGGCGACGACCTCACGCTTGAGGAAGAACGCCAGCGACCAGTCCACCACCACCCGGACCTTGCGGTTGAACGAGGGGATCCGGCTCATGTGGTACGTCCGGTGCATGAACCAGGCCGGCCAGCCGGTCATCTTGATGCCGTACACCTGGGCGACGCCCTTGTGCAGGCCGAGGCTGGCGACGCTGCCGGCGTGCTTGTGCTTGTAGTTGACCGGCTCGCGGCCGCGGATCACCGCGACGATGTTGTCGGCCATCCGCGCCGCCTGACGCACCGCGTGCTGCGCGCTCGGCGAGCAGAAGTTGCCCGGCTCCTTGGTCAGGTCCGGCACGGCGGCGCAGTCACCGGCGCTCCACGCGCCCTCGATGACCCGGTCACCGTCGACCACCTGGAGGGTGGGAATGCAGGTGACCCGCCGGCGCTCGTCACGCGGGAAGTCCGTCGCGTCAAGCATCGGCGACGGCTTCACGCCGGCCGTCCAGACGATCGTGTCGGACCGGAAGCTGTCCCCGTCGGAGAGCTTGACCACCCCGTCGACGCAGGACTCCAGGCGGGTGTCCAGCCGGATGTCCATGTTGCGCTTCATGAGCTGCTGCACCGTGTAGGCGCCCATGTCCCGGTCGACCTCGGGCAGCACCCGCTGGGTGGCTTCGACGAGCACCCAGCGCATGTCCTCCGGCTTCAGCTCCGGGTAGTAGCGCAGGGCGTCCCGGGCCATGTCCTCCATCTCGGCGAGCGCCTCGATGCCCGCGTAACCGCCACCGACGAACGTGAAGGTCAGCGCCGAGCGGCGCACCTCCGCATCCGGGGTCACGGCCGCGACGTCCAGCCGGTCCAGCACGTGGTTGCGGAGGTAGATCGCCTCACCGATCGTCTTGAACCCGATGCCCTGTTCGTGCAGGCCCGGAATCGGCAGCGTCCGGGACACCGAACCCGGCGCGACGATCACGTGGTCGTACGCGATCTCCCGGGCCGGACCGACGATCGGCTGCACGGTGGCCACCTTGCGGTCGTGCTCGACCCGCGTGACCGTTCCCGCCACCACCTTGCACCGGCGCAGCTCCCGGCGCAGCGGCACCACGGAGTGCCGGGGGGAGATGTTCCCCGCCGCGGCCTCGGGCAGGAACGGCTGGTAGGTCATGTGGGGCTGGGGGTCCACGACGATGACCTCAGCCTCACGGGAGCTGAGCTTCTTTGACAGGCGCAGGGCCGCGTAGAGACCGACGTGCCCGGCACCCACCACAAGGATCCGCTTCGGATTCACGTCATCTATCTTTCCCCGCCGGGCTCAGGTAATCCCGCTCGCGCCCCCCATCTGTGACGGAACACAACCCCTGTGACCTGCATAACTCTGTCGCCTCAGGGGTTCACCTACGCCGCAGCAGCCAACCCAGCAACGCGACGAGACCCACCGCCACCACCAGCCCCAGCACGGTGACCCACTGATGACCGGCCTCCCCGCCCAGGCCCGCCGCCTGCAACAGCAGCACCCCCAGCACGGCCGTACCCAACAGCACCGCCGCCACCCGCAGCAACCACCGGGTGACCAGCTCCGGATCCACCATCGCGTCGTACGGCAGCAGCGCCGCCAGCGCGCACAGGGAGTGCCCCAGGTACAACAGCGCAGCGACGGCGAGCAGCCGCCACAACGCCACCGGTCGGCCGTATCCGTCGGTGGCGAGCAGCCAGCCGCCGGCCATGACCAGCGCCACGAAGGTCGGCCACAGCCGCCGCGGACCCACCGCGGGCAGCAGCGCCGCCACCGCCAGGAGCAGCAGCGGCCGGCCGGTCAACACCTCGGCGGGAAACGCCAGCGCCAGCCCGGCCAGCGCGGTGACGAAGATCGCGGCCCGGACCATCAGCGGAACGGCGCTGATCCGTGCAACAGCATCCTGAGCAGCCCGAACCCGCCCGGTGATCGCGTCGATCATCTGCCCACACCCTCGATCCTCACCGGACTACCTGCCGCTCGCGACTGCGGGGCTCGCAAACCCGGCTCACTCCTCGCGCTCACCGGGAACCGACCCTTGGGGCCGTCGCCAGCCGCGCCACGTCCCGCAGCACCTGGTCCAGGCTGCCCGCGCCGGCCCAGCGCACGACGGGCACGCCGTGCTCCCGGAGCTGCCCGATCATGGTTTCCCGGTCCAGCCGCCACAGGCGGTACGCCACCTCGGCCCAACCCCGATCCTTCGGCGGCGTCAGGTTGGCCGGCAGCGTGTCGACCGCCACCACGAACCGGCCGGAGCGGGCCAGCCGCGCCAGCATCTGCGCCGACCGCTCGTCCAGCAGCGGGGTGAGGACCACCACCAACGCGTCCGAGGAGAGCTGCTGCGGGCCGAAGACCTGGTCGTACGGCTCGTGCTGGGAGGCTTCGGCGCGCACGTCGAGCAGCCACTCCAGGACGGTCAGGTACTGCCGGCGGCCGGCGGCCGCGCGCAACCGGCGGGCCCCCGGCCCGTACTCCACAAGCGACACCCGGTCGCCCCGGTGCAGGTAGTGCTCGGCGATCGCCGCGGTGGCCCGCACTGTGGTGTCCAGCACCGAGGCGGAGCCGTCCACGCCGCCGGAGCGCCCCGCCTCGGCGAGCACGTCGAGCAGCACCACCACCTCGGCGTCCCGGTCGGAGAGGGTGGCCGCCACGTGCAACTGCCGGGCGCGCAGCGACACCCGCCAGTCGACGCGGCGGAGCCGGTCGCCGGGGGCGAAGATCCGTACGCCGGCCAGCTCGCCGCCCTCACCGGGCCGGCGGGAGTGGTGCGCGCCGACCAGGCCGGCGGCGCGGGGCATCGCCTCCACCGCCTCGAACGGTTCGGTGCGCGGATAGACCCGCACCCCGACCGGCTCGGTGAACACCGCTCGGGAGACCAGCAGGCCACCCGCCGTGGCGACCCGCGCGCCGGCCGGACCGACCGGGTGCCGGCCCCAGCGCAGAGCCCGGCCGGCCAACTCGAGGTCCACCGCCGCGGCGGCGGGCACTGAGGTCACGAACGGCCGATCGGCGACGGAGCGGCCGGTGCGGGCGGACGCGCCAGCAGCGGGCGGGGCGTCGTCGGGCGGGGCGTCGTCGGCCGGGCCGGTGCCGGCGAAACCGGCACGGGTGATCCGCAACCACGGCGAGACCCGGGACCGCACCACCACGAGGTCGTAGTCGACCGCGTCCGGGTTGCCGACACTGACGGCGGCCGACACCTCGCCACCCTCGACGAGCGGTCCGTCGTCCCCGGCGGTGATCCAGACCTGCGGCAGCGTCGTGGGCCGGCGGCGCAGCGCGTACGCGGTGCCCAGCGCGAACGGGGCCGCCAGCACGACGAGATCGACCCGCCCCAGCAGGACCCCCGCCACCAGCAGCAGGCCGGCGAGCAGCACCGCGCGGCCGAGCGCCGGGGTGGGCGCCCAGCCGGCGGCCGACTCCGGCTCGGTGGATCGCGGCGCGGGCGCGGTCGGGCCGGTCATCAGCGCCGGAGCCCGCCGGCGGCGTAGCTGGGCAGCGCACCGCTGGCCGGGGCGGGCGTGGCCTCCAACACCTCACCCACCACGAAGGCCGGGTCGACGCGGCGCAGCCACATCTCCGGGCGCAGGGTGATCCGGTGGGCCAGGGCGGGCGCCGCCACTTCCTTGACGTCCTCCGGCACCACGTAGTCCCGGCCGCCGAACACCGCGCGCACCCGGGCCAGCAGCAGCAGCGCCAACGAGCCACGCGGCGAGGCGCCGACCAGCACCGACGGATGTTCCCGGGTGGCCGCGGTCAGCGACACGATGTACCGGCCGATGGAGTCCTCCACCACCACGTCCTCCAGGGCGGCCTGCATCGCCCGCAGGGTGGCGGCGTCGACGACCGGTTTGATGTCCGCCTCCTCGCGGCGGCGGCCCATCCGACGGCGCAGCACCTCCCACTCCTCCTCGTGCTCCGGATAGCCGAAGGAGACCCGCAGCAGGAACCGGTCCAGCTGCGCCTCGGGCAGCGGGTAGGTCCCCTCGTACTCGATCGGGTTTGCGGTGGCCAGCACGTGGAACGGCTCGTCCAGCTTGTACGTCACGCCCTCCACCGAGACCTGCTTCTCCTGCATCGCCTCCAGCAGCGCGGACTGGGTCTTCGGCGGCGTCCGGTTGATCTCGTCGGCGAGGAGCAGGTTGGTGAAGACCGGCCCGGCGCGGAAGGTGAAGTCGCCGTTGCGCTGGTCGTAGAGGAAGGAGCCGGTGACGTCGGCGGGGAGCAGGTCCGGGGTGAACTGGAGCCGGCGGAAGTCCAACCCGAGCGCCTGGGCGAAGGAGCGCGCGGTGAGCGTCTTACCCAGGCCGGGCAGATCCTCCAGGAGCACGTGCCCACCGGCCAGGATCCCGGCGAGGACCAGCTCCAACGCGTCCCGCTTGCCGACCACGACGGTGCCGACCGCGTCCAGGACGGCCCGGGCCAGGCGACCGACCTCGGCGGCGGGCATGCTCCGGTCCACGTCGTTCATCAGATGTTCTCCAGTTCGGCGACGATCACCGCGAGATCGCGCGGCGACGGGGGGCGGCGGGGCGGGGATTCCAGGAACGTCCACAACCGATCGCCCAGCAGGGCACGGGCACGGGCGGGATCCGACTCACGGGTCACCGAGTGCTTGAGGCGCAGCCGTTCGTCGGCCAGTTCCGCGAGCCGGGGCAGGATGACCCCGGTGAAGCGTTCGGGTCGCGTCGTGGACCAGTCCAGCGGGAGTTCCCAGCCGTTGATGGCGGCGCGCAGCGCGTCCCGGGCACCCCAGTTCCAGGTGCCGTCGTCGTCGTACTGATGAAGCGGAGGACGGGACCTCGCCGCCGGTGGTGGCGCGAGCGCGGCAGCGACCCGGCGCACCCCGGACACCGCGAACACACCGGCCACCAGGATCACCAGCGACACCTGCAGACCGACCGCCCGGAAACCGACGACCAGCACGGCGACCAGGGCGGCGTTGCCGGCCAGGGCCCGCAAGACGCGTCCGGCCCGGCCACCCCGCTCACGCTCGGCCTGCCTCGGCCGCTCCTCCTCGAAGGTGAGCAGGTCGTCGATGCTGGCGCTGCCGCTCACCGTCGCACCGTCCCCGGCCCGTTCACGACGACACCTCGGGGGCGCCCGTCGTCACGATGGTGAGTTCACCGCGTAGCCGCCGCAGCGCGGCGCGGGCCTGGTCGCGGGTGCCCTCGTCGACCTCGCGCGTGGCGTACCGGGCCTCGCGGTAGACATGCGCGAACTCGGCCAGCACGTCGGCGCTGACGATCGCCGGGACCCCGGTCGACGGGTCACCCCGCAGCAGCCGGGTGACCAGGTCGGTCGGGGTGTCGCCGGGCCGCCGGGGCACACCGGCCGCGGCGGCGGCCTCCTCGAGGCGTACCCAGCAGGCGATCACCGCGACGCGGGGATCGGTGGCCTGGTCGTCCAGCTCCACCAGGCCGGCGTCCAGGGCGGCGACCACTTCGCGGGCGGTGCCCTCGGCCGTACGCCGGGCCCGCTGCGCCGGCAGCGCCCGCGAGGTGCGGCGCAGCGCGCCACGGAGCAGGAGCCAGCTGAGATAACCCAGCACCGCGAGGATGGCCAGCCCGAGCAGAGCCATCGCCACGGTGGCGATCCACTGCGGGATGTGCGCCTGGGTGGCCTCGCCGGCGTCCCTCGGCTCGACCGGGATCGACGGCGGCGGCGACGGCATATCCGTCGGGTACTCGGGCACCCAGGGGACGTTCTCCGCGGCCGGCGGGATCTGACTGGCGCCGATCGACGAGTGCGCCGAGGCCAGTGCGGCGGCCGCGAGCAGCGCCGCCACCGCACCCACCGGCCACCACCGACGCAGCAGACCGAGCACCGGGCGGACCACACCCGACCCGGCGACCGGGGACGGCGTGGGCGGGCGCGTTCCGTTCGTCATCGCCACCACCCCACGCGTTCTCAGTCCACTTCGGCCAGCTGCTTGGCCCGGCCGAAGACATCGTCCAACATCCCCGGTGTCAGCCGCCCGGTGAAGGTGTTCTGCTGGCTGACGTGGTAGCAACCGAGCAACTCCGGCACGGCCGCGCCGGACCAGTGTGCCCCATGACCGAACGCCGGTCGCGGGCTGGGCGGGCGCTGCCCGTACACCTGGCGCAGCACCGGCCACCACGCGGCCCAGGCGAACGCGCCCAGCGCGACCACGACGCGCAGGGTGGGCCGGATCAGCGTGACCTCGCGGTGCAGCCAGGGCGCGCAGGTGTCCCGCTCGTCCGGGGTTGGTTTGTTGTCCGGCGGGGCGCAGCGGACGGCCGAGAAGATGCGGGTGTCGCGCAGCGCCAGCCCGTCGTCAGCGGCGACACTGGTCGGCTGGTTCGCCAGCCCGGCCCGGTGCAGGGCTGCGAAGAGCACGTCGCCCGAACGATCGCCGGTGAAGATCCGGCCGGTGCGGTTGCCACCGTGCGCGGCGGGCGCGAGCCCGAGGATGGCGATCCGCGCATCGGCGGGGCCGAAGCCCGGCACCGGTCGACCCCAGTACTCCTGGTCGCGGAAGGCGGCCCGTCGGGTGCGGGCCACCTCCTCCCGCCACCGGACCAGCCGTGGACAGGCGAAACAGTCACTGACCGCCGCGTCGAGGTCGGCCAGGTCCGTCGCCCGCGCGGCGCGG
>NZ_JBFAPG010000219.1:0-9721 GCF_040675595.1 Micromonospora sp. NPDC049580 | reverse complement strand
GCGCGGCGCTGCCCCGCCGTTCCGCCGCCGGTGAGGTCGCCACCGTGGGCGGTTCCGACATCGACTGGTCGGCGCAGGTGCTGACACTGACCGGGAGCGCCTGCTGCCAGGCCACGCGGGCCGAACCGGCGTCGCCTGCGGCCAGGTGAGCGTCGCCGAGGCTCACCAACGCGTCCGCCTCCAACCGTCGATGACCGATCTCGCGACGCAGACGGACGGCGTGCTGGTGGCAGGTGACCGCCTCCGTGAAGGCGTCGAGCTGCAGGTGGGCGTGCCCGAGACTGGCCCACGTGATCGCCTGGCCGAGGACGTTGTCGACCGACGTGAAGAGGGTCAGTGCCTGCTCGCAGCTCTCGATCGCGGCGTGGTGGTCACCGAGCTGGCTGTGGGACCAGCCGACCGCGTTCAGCGCGAAGGCCTGGCCGGTGACGTGTCCGGCCTGCCGGTGCAGGCGCAGCGCCTCCAGGGCGTGGGCGAGGGCCTGCTCGGGCTGCTCGGTCCGGTCGCAGATCCACCCGAGGTTGAGTTCGACCCGGGCCTGCCCGGCGAGGTCGCCCAGCCGCCGGTACCTGTCGTACGCCAACTCCAGGTGGCGCTGCGCGTCGGCGTACTGCGCAAGCGCGATGTCGGCGAAGCCGAGCACCCCGTGGGCGTACGCCTCGGCCCGGTCGTCGGCCAGCCGGACGGCCGCCGACAGCGCCGTCCGCAGGCTGCTGGTCCAGTCCTGGAAGTAGCCGCGCTGGTTGAGGTAGGTGGTGATCGCCCAGGCGAGGTGACACGTGTGGCGGTCGAACCCGTGGCTGGCCGCCAGCCGCAGGGCCGAGAGCAGCACCGGGTGCTCGTCGGTGAACCACCACAGGGCCGCGTCGCGATCGGCCAGCGCCACCGGTGCGACCCCGGGCCCCGGTGGGTCGATCGGCAGCCGGTCCCGCTGCGGATAGACCAGCTCGTCGGCGGCGTACGCGACCAGGAGGTAGTGGTCGAGCAGGCGGGACCGGGCGGCGTGACGGCTCGCGTCGCTGTCCTCCGCGGCCGTCAGCTCAGCGGCGTACGCGCGCAGCAGATCGTGGTACGTGTACCGCCCGGGACGGTGTTCGGTGAGCAGGTGGGCCCGAGTCAGCTCGGCCAGGTGGCGGTGGGCCTGCGCGAGTGTGATCCCCGCGAGGCTGGCCGCCGCCGCGACGGCGAAGTCCGGGCCCGGATGGACGCTCAGCAGACGGAACAGCCGGGCGGTGGGCCCCTCGAGGGTCCGGTACGACCACGACATGACCAGCCGCAGGTCGGTGACCGGTTCGCCGCCGTCGAAGGCATCCAGGCGTCCGGCCACCGGGCGCAGACTCGCCGCCAGGTCCATCAGGCGGAACCCACTGTGGATGGCCGCCCGGGCGGCGACGACGGACAGCGCCAGGGGCAGTCCGGCGGAGGCGCTGACGATGGCGTCGACGGCCTCGGGCTCGGCGGTGACGCGTTCCGCGCCGAGGCGTCGGGTCAGCAGTTCACGGGAGTCGGCCCCGGACATGACGTCCAGGGTGATCGGATCAGCGCCGTTCACGCTGACCAGACCCAGGAACTGGTCCCGACTGGTGACGAGGACGAAGCAGCCCGGCGCGCCCGGCAGCAGCGGGCGTACCTGGTCGGCGTCGCCGGCGTTGTCGAGGACGACAAGCACCCGCCGGCCGCCCAGCAGACTGCGATATCGAGCGACCTGCTCATCCAGTGCGGTCGGCGGACGGGCGCCCGGTCCCGCGAGCGCGTAGACGAATCCGGCGAGCGCCGTGCTCGGGCTGACCGGGACGCCGCCCGGGTCGAAGCCGCGCAGGTTGACGTAGAGCTGGCCGTCGGGAAAGTGCGCGGCGACGCGATGAGCCCAGTGCACCGCGAGCGCGGTCTTGCCCACCCCGGCGGTGCCGGAGACGATCGCGAGACCCATCGCGGTCGGCTGATCCGCCGCTCGGACCAGGATCCCGTCGAGGCGGGCCAGCGCGTCGGCGCGACCGACGAAGCCGAAGCCGTCCGCGGGTAGCTGCGCCGGAACACCGTTCGAGGCGACCGGCGTCGGCGCCCCGGCGAGGAACCGGTCCCGCTTCGCCCCCTGCAGGCCGAAGGCGTCGGCCAGCAACAGCATCGTCGCGGGTCGCGGCCGCGCGATCCGCCCCGCCTCCAGATCCCGGAGATGCCGAACCGACAGCCCTGTCTTCGCGGCCAGATCCTCCTGCGTCAGCGCGCTGTGACGCCGAAGCTCCTGTACGGCCTCCCCGAACACGGGGATCACGGTATAGGCGGCGGTCACTGCGGACAATCGGGCACACGACGCAAGAGACCCGTCAGTGGTGACAGCGGAGGAACTACTGCGGTCCGGCTACGGCGTAACCGCGGGGCTGGCCGGGGGACGGGCCATGGTCGGGGCGGACCCGCCACTGTGGCGCAGCCGCGTGTCCACGGCGAGCAGCGTGAGGGCGGCCAGCGTCAGCAATCCACCGATGAGTGCCAGCGGGCGTGCCCCCGAGACGGGCAGGAGGGCGCCGCCGAGCAGCGATCCGCCGGCGATGCCGGCCGTCAGATGGTGATGACGACCTTTGCCCGCGCGTGCTCGCCTTCGAGATACCGGATGGCCGCGGGCACCTCGTGGAGGGGATACGTACGGTCGATGACCGGGGTGAGACGGCCGGCCTCGACGTGGCCGCGGAGCGTGTCGAGGTGTTGCCGGCCCGGTGTCGTCGTGAGCGTGACGATGCGGTGTCGGACCAGCGGGGCCAGCAGCCGTCCGCGCGCGATCAGCCAGACCGGTCCGAGGAGGCTGCCGCCGTCGTACACGCCGCCACCGGAGAGCACCAGCGTCCCGGTCGGTGTCAGCGCCCGCCGCAGCTCGCTGAGTGAGCGGTTGCCGACCAGGTCGAACACGACGTCGTGGCAGTGTGTGCCGCGGGCGAAGTCGTCGCGGTTGTAGTCGACGACGTGGTCGGCGCCGAGCGAGCGGACCAGGTCGACGTTGCGGGTGCTGCACACGCCGGTCACGGTGGCGCCGAGTGCCTTGGCCAGCTGCACGGCGAGAGTGCCGACGCCGCCCGAGGCGCCGTTGATGAGGACGCGGTGGCCGGGCTCGACGCCGCCGGCGTCGCGCAGCCCCATGAGCGCCGTGATGCCAGCCAGCGGCAGGGCTGCCGCCTGCTGCGGGGTCAGGTTCGCCGGCATCGCCGCGACAAACGTCTCGGGCACGCACACGTACTCGGCGAACGCCCCGTTGGCCTCGCCGAGGTCGCCGAACACCGCGTCGCCCGGCCGTACCTGCCGGACGTCGGCGCCGACGGCCTCGACCCGGCCCGCGAAGTCGCGGCCACGGATGCGCGCCCGGGGCCGCGTCCGGCCCATCGCCAACCGCGCCATCCGGGGATCACCCCGCATGGCATGCCAGTCGTACGCGTTGAGCGAGGCCGCCTCGACCCGTACGAGCACGTCGCCCGGGGCGGGCGTCGGCGTGGCGACCTCGGCGAGCGCGAGGGTTTCCGGTGGGCCGTATCGGTCCTGAACGATCGCCTTCATGATCCCTCCCTGGGGTGTACGGCGTACACTGACGGTAGGTGTACGTCGTACACCTGTCAAGGCGGTTATGGTTCAACAACCGCCGGACAGGACGAGGACGAGATGGCTGAGCAGGCTGAGACGCTGCGCCGGACGCCGCTGAGCAGGGATCGCGTCCTGCGTGCCGCCGTGGCGCTCGCCGACGAGGCCGGCATCGAATCGCTCAGCATGCGCAACCTCGCCCAGGATCTGGGCGTCGTGCCGATGGCGCTCTACAAGCACGTGGCCAACAAGGACGAACTCCTCGACGGCATGATCGACGTGATCGTCAGCCAGATCGACCCGCCCGCGTCCGACGCCCACTGGAAGGACGCCATCCGCCGGCGCATCCTCTCGGCGCGGGAGGTGCTGCGCCGGCACCCCTGGGCGCCGCTCGCGATCGAGTCCCGGAGCATGGCGACGCCTGCCGTCCTCGCCTATCTCGACTCGGTGGTCGCGACCTTCAAGGCCGGCGGGTTCTCCGCCAACCTCGCCCACCACGTGATGCACACGATGGGCAGCCGGGTTCTGGGCTTCAGCCAGGAACTGTTCGACGCCTCCCGCCAGGCCGGTCGGTCCGGAGCCACCAGCCCCGAGCCGCCCGCCGCCCTACCGCCGGAGTTCGCCGCCCAGTTCCCGCACCTGGCGGAGATCGCCGGGGCGGCGTCCCACGACGACCAGTCGGTCGTGGGGCAGGGCTGCGATGACCAGTTCGAGTTCGAGTTCGCTTTGGACCTGCTGCTCGACGGCATCGAACGGCTGCACCAGCAGGGCTGGACATCGCCGCGGCGGGCCCGGTAGGGCGAGGGACCGCACCGTCGGCTCGGCGGGGTGGCGCGCGGCCCTGATTCTTCACTCCGATGTCACCACGCGACCCCCCGGGTGACGTGTTCGTGTCCGTCGGCCGGAGTTGGCTGTCAGCCGTCGCACTTGCCTTGACCAGGAGCTGATCCGCGTGCCTTCCTCCCGTCGTACCTTCCTCGCTGGCGGCGCCGCCGCCGGTGTGGGCCTTGCCGTCGCCGGTGGCCTGCCGTCCCTGGCGCAGGCCAGCCCCGGTCGGCCGCACTCGCAGGGCTTGGGTGGTCCCGTGCCCTTCCCGCCGCTCGTGGACGACCCCAAGGGGATCCTGGCCCTGCCCGCGGGCTTCAGCTACACCGTGGTCACCCGGACCGGCGTCACCCGACTCGACCGCGGCCAGGGCACGACCCCGTCGGACCACGACGGCATGGCCGTCTACGACGCCGGCCACGGCCGCTACACCCTGATCCAGAACCACGAGATCGACCCCGGCGCCGAGTTCTGCGTGCCGCACGTCAAGGGAACGGTCTACGACTCGGGCGCCGTCGACGCCGGTGGCTGCACCGTCATCACGACGGACCGTGCGGGCCGCAACCTGGGCGAGTTCGTCGCCCTCTCCGGCACCGTCTCCAACTGCGCCGGCGGGCCGACCCCGTGGGGGACCTGGCTGACCTGCGAGGAGACCGAGGACCGGGCCGGCGATGAGTGGGAGGAGGGCGGCCGCACCGGCGCCTTCCAGAAGGACCACGGGTACGTCTTCGAGGTCTGGGCCGACGGCAGCGCGGACCCGCGGCCGATCAAGTGCCTGGGCCGCTACTCCCACGAGGCCCTGGCGGTCGACAAGGACCGGACCCACGTCTACCTCTCCGAGGACGCGGACGAGCCCAACGGCCTCTTCTACCGCTGGACCGCCCCGGCCGGGGTCAAGCTGGGCCCCGGCGTGCTGACCCGCCTCGCGCCGAACGCCGGCGTCCTCGCCGCGATGCAGATCATCATGGACGACGGCTCCGTCCTGCCGGACGTCGCCTACCTGACCTCCGCGCAGCTGGGCCGCCCCTTCCCGGTGCGGTGGATCGAGGTGCCGGACCGCGACGCGCGGACCACGTCCGTACGCGAGCAGTTCGCCGACGGCCAGGTCACCCGGGGACGCAAGTTCGAGGGCGTGTGGGCCACCGACGAGGGCGTGTACGTGGTCAACTCGTACGCCTGGGACGACGGTGACCTGCCGGCCGACGCCGCGCCGCACGACGGCATGGTCTGGTTCTACAACTACCGGACCCAGACCATCCAGCTGGTGACCTACTTCCCGCACCAGACCGCCTCCGAGGAGGGCACGCCGGTCAAGTACACCGACCTCACCTTCGACGGCCCGGACAACGTGACAGTCACCCCGTGGGGAAGCCTGGTGCTCGCCGAGGACGGCGCTGGCGCCTCCCACGTGCTCAGCACGGTTCCGGGCGGGCCGACGTACGCGATCGCCCGCAACCAGCTCAACGATTCGGAATTCTGCGGGCCGACCTTCACCGCCGACGGCAAGGTGCTCTTCGTCAACATGCAGGACCCCGGCCTCACCCTGGCCATCACCGGCCCGTGGGAGAAGTACCTGGGCTGACCTGCGAGGCCTGCACGGTTTCCTGCTCACGGGCGCTTGACCGGCGGCGGGGGCGGAGGTCGTCGACAATGGCAAGGGTGCACCCCGCCTTCGTCCTGCACCACCACCGCAAACCCCGACCGCACTTCGACCTGCGGCTCGAGGAGGACGGTGTGCTGCGCTCGTGGGCGGTTCCCCGTGGTCTGCCGGACAGTCCCGGCGACAACCGGCTCGCGATCGCGGTGCCCGATCACCACCTTGATCACCTCACCTACGAGGATGCCGACAAGTCGATCGCCGACATCGGCACGTGGGAGGAGCACGACCGCACCGACCGCCGGATGCTGTTCACGCTGCACGGGCGTACCGGCCGCCGGCGGTACGCGCTCATCCGCACCGGCGAGGGGTGGCTGCTCCACCTGACCAAGGAGCAGCCACCCGGCTGCGGCTCGCGCGGGTCGCGTGGCCGGGCACCTCAGCGTGTCGCCCACGTCGAGCGCCTCGGGCCAGGCGTCGCTACCGAGAGTCACGGTGAGCCCGGTGGCGATGACCTCTCCGATTTCGATTGAGTGACGCCACTGTTAACCCAGCGATCACCGGGGTCTAAGTTCTGCCCGCTCGAGGGGTCAAGAACGAGCAGGTCGGTGAGCGGGCGAACGCGCTGCCGCACCGATCCGATCGGAGTAGTCCCAGGTGAGGGGCTCGTCAAGCCGCAACAGCGCCGACGAGGTTCGTGGGCGGCCTCGGGTGCGGGCCGGTGCGCGGTGATCCGTGGAGCCGGCGCCATGGGCCCTGACTAATGTCATGAGTACCGATGCGCCCTGCATCGAAGTCAGTGACTAAGCGCACTGGGACCCACCGCCTCCCGTCGACGAAACTCGATTCAACGCCGGAACAACAGCCGGCCGAGTTCGAGAGGAGGCGGGACGGTGGACGAACGCTACGACAGCTACTGCGCGGCGGATCGGCTGTTCTACGACTCGCTCGGCAGCGCCGTCGCGCAGCCCGTCTTCCCGGCCGCCGAGCGCCCCATCCCGACCGGCTGGCGCCGCGAGCCGCTCGACGACTGGCTGATCTACGCGCCGGACGGCGGCTCGCTGCCGCAGCAGGGCTGGAAGATCCACGTGTCGGCGGGCCTGGCGAACGCCGAGCGGGTGCTGGACGCCGTCTGGAACTACTGCGTCCCCCGCGGCCTGTCCTTCAAGTTCCTCCACGGGCCCCGCACACTGCTGCTGCGCAACTCCAAGTACGCCTCCCGGGCGGCCAGCGGCAAGTTCATCACCGTCTACCCACACGACGACGCGGAGCTGGAGCTGGTCTGCAAGGAGCTCGACGAGCTGCTCACCGGCGAGACCGGCCCGTACATCCTCAGCGATCTCCGCTACGGCGACGGCCCGGTCCACGTGCGCTACGGCGGCTTCGCCGCCCGCTACTGCCACTCGCCCGACGGTCAGGTGGTGCCGGCGATCGAGGACGACAACGGCACGCTGGTGCCGGATCGCCGTGAGCCGGTCTTTTACGTACCGGACTGGGTCACCCTGCCCGACTTCCTCGGCCCGCACCTGGCCGCCCGCAACGACACCAGCACCAACCAGGTGCCGTACCGGATCGAGAAGGTGATCCACTTCTCCAACGGCGGTGGGCTGTACGTGGGCCGGGATCTGCGTACCGACACCCAGGTGGTGCTGAAGGAGGCCCGACCGCACGCCGGCCTGGACGCGGACGGCACCGACGCCGTCGCCCGGCTGGCCCGCGAGGCCGAGGCCCTGCGGCAACTGGCCGACCTGCCGCAGGTGCCGCGGGTGCACGACGAGTTCGCCCTCGGCGAGCACCGGTTCCTCGCGCTCGAGTTCATCGAGGGGCGGCCGCTGAACAAGGTGCTGGTCGACCGGTACCCGCTGATCGACGCCGACGCGACCGACGACGACCGGGCGGAGTACGCCCGCTGGGCCCGGCACATCCACGAGCAGGTCGAGTCCCTCGTCGCGGCGATCCACGAGCGCGGCCTGGTCTACGGGGACCTGCACCTGTTCAACATCATGATCCGGCCGGACGACCGGGTCGCCCTGGTCGACTTCGAGGTGGCCGCCCCGATCGCCGGGCACCGCCGGCCCGGGCTGCGCAACCAGGGCTTCGCGGCGCCGCGGGACCGAACCGGCCCAGCCGTCGACCGGTACGCCCTGGCGTGCCTGCGGTTGGCGCTGTTCCTCCCACTGACCCAGCTGGTGCGGCTCGCGCCGGCGAAGGCGGCTCACCTGGCCGACATCATCGCCGCGAACTTCCCGGTGCCGAGGTCCTTCCTCGACCCGGCCGTCGAGGAGATCACCGGTGGCCCCCAGGTCGCCGCCGACCCGCACGGGGCTCTCGGCGCGGATGAGTGGCCCACCACGAGGGACCGACTGACCACGGCGACCCTGGCGAGCGCCACTCCCGAGCGCGACGACCGGCTCTTCCCCGGCGACATCGAGCAGTTCCGCAGCGGCGGCCTCAACCTCGCCCACGGGGCGGCCGGAGTGCTGTACGCGCTCGACAGGAGCGGCGCCGGGCGGTGGCCCGAGCACGAGGACTGGCTGGTGCGGCGGGCGACAGCGCCACCGTCCGGCACCCGCTGCGGCTTCTACGACGGCCTGCACGGCGTGGCGTACGCCCTCGATCACCTCGGACGCCGCCAGGACGCGCTGGACGTGCTCGACATCTGCCTGCGCGAGCCCCTGGACGGGCTCGACCACAGCCTGGCGAGCGGGTTGTCCGGGATCGCGCTCAACCTGGCCGAGCTGGCCGGGCGCACCGGGGAGGCGTCGTTGCGCGACGCCGCCTGGCGGGCCGCCGAGCGGGTGATCGGGCAACTGGCCGACGACCCCGGCCCGGACGTCAGCGGCGGACGCAATCCGTACGCCGGGCTGCTGCGCGGCCGGACCGGACCGGCGCTGATGTTGCTGCGGCTCTACGAGCTCAGCGGTGACGACGAACTGCTGGGACACGCCGCCACGGCACTGCGCCAGGATCTGCGCCGGTGTGTGCTGCGGCCGGACGGCGCCCTGGAGGTCAACGAGGGCTGGCGGACGATGCCGTACCTGGCGCACGGCAGCGTCGGTATCGGGCTGGTCCTCGATGCGTACCTGCGCCACCGGGCCGACGACCGGTTCGCCGAGGCCAGCGCGGGGATCCGCCGCGCGGCGCGGTCACCGTTCTACGCACAGTCCGGGCTCTTCGCCGGCCGTGCCGGCATCATCGCCTACCTCGCCGCCTCGGCCCACGATGCCGACCGCAGGGAACTCGCCGCACAGGTGGACCGGCTGGCCTGGCACGCGCTGCCGTACCGGGACGGGACCGCGTTCCCCGGCGAGCAGTTGCTGCGGCTCTCCATGGACTTCGGCACCGGCACCGCCGGCGTGCTCTACGCGCTGGCCTGTGCGCGACACGACGAGCCGCCGGTGCTGCCCTTCCTCGCGCCCCTGTCGGGCGCGCAGAGACTCCCCCGCGACAGCGGGGGCGACCGGATCGACGAACGGATGGAAGGGAGGTGAACGACATGGCGCTTCTGGACCTCCAGGGCCTGGAGATGGCTCCGGCCGACCGCACGGGTGGCGGTAGCCGGGCGAGCCTGCTGCTCTGCGGCGACAGCTCGCTCTCCGTCACGACCTGCAACTGATCCATCGCAGAACGCGGTCGCCCTGGGCGGGCAGTCCTTCACCCCCAGCGGTGCGGGTGCCGACCGCGCCGTCAACATGAACGTGGAGAGCGGTCTCGCCACCGGCACCCAGGTGGTTCAAC
>NZ_JBFAPG010000218.1:0-9859 GCF_040675595.1 Micromonospora sp. NPDC049580 | reverse complement strand
ACCATCGTTCCCCCGGACCCGGCCGAACCCCGGGGTGGGCGGGGCACTCCACCCACCCCGGGTGGCTCTCAGCCGTTCGGGAACAGGGTCCCGTAGTCGGCGTACGCCATGGCCACGTCGGCCTGCGCCCAGAAGCGGTGGTAGTTGAAGCTGGGCTCCGCACCACCGTTCAGGTACGCCTGCACCTTGGGCCAGTCCGGGTCGTTCTTGTAGAAGGACCGGATGTCGAGGAAGCTCTTGCCGGCGGCGATGGCGTCGCCGTTGGGCATCTTCCCGGTCCAGCCCGGCGGGACGTAGAGGCCCTGCCCGGTGGACGCGTCGTAGACGTCGTCGAAGCGCTTGTAGTCGCCACGCGTCTCGGTGGTGGAGACGCCCTTCGCGTCACTGGCAGCGTCGAGCGCGTCCAGCAGGCCCTTGGCGGTGGTCTTCGCCGCCGCGTTGCCCGACTTGGCCGCGTACGCGATCAGGATGCGGGCGTAGGAGGCGGCGACGCCGACGTCCTGGCCCTTGCTGATCACCTCGACGTGCAGGTTGGTGTTGGGCTGCGGGCTGGACGGGTTCCAGGTGATCGGCTGACCGGTCCACTTCATGTCCGACGGGATCGACCAGTTGGTGCCGACCGTCGTATTGGCGATCGCCCACGGCACCCACTTGTCCAGCAGCGCCTTGGCCTTCGCGTTGCCGGTCTGCAGGTACAGCTCGGCGACCCGCTGCATCGACCACGCCTGCATGCCGAACCACTGGTTCGACGGCGGGTCGTTGTAGACCGGGTCGACGTCGTAGAACATGCCGTAGAAGGTGCTGGTGCCCGACGGCGGCTGGGCGTAGCTGCCGTCCCAGCTGTTGGTCGCGCCGCCGGCGATGCCGCCCTCGGACGACTGCAGCCAGGTGTAGAACTCCAGCTGCCGGTCGAAGCTCTTGGTCCAGTCGGCGACCGCGGTCGACGACTGCGGCTTGAGCTCCGGCGTGTTGGTCAGCGCCCAGGCCGCGAACGGGTTCTGGTAGCCGAAGTGGTTGTGGCTGGAACCGATTCGCCAGGACCAGTTCTGGCTGGTGTCGTACGCGCCGCCCCAGGCGTAGTACCAGGACAGCAGGTAGTGCGCCGAGTCCTTGCCGCTGCCGGCGGGGCAGGTGCTGGCCCCGACGCAGTTGCCGATCTTCTTGAAGTACTTGTCGAACATCGCGTACCGCAGGTAGTCGCCCATCTTGGCGGCCTTGGCCACGGTGGCGGCGACATCGGCCTGCTTGCCCTGCGCCTTGGCCCAGGTCAGCGCCCAGTACGCGGCCTGCACGGCACGGGCGTCGGCGTCCGGGGCGTTGGTGTACTTCCACTGTTTGGCGGGAGTGCCGGTGTCCTTGACGAACAGGTCGAGGTAGCCGTACTGACCGCCGTGCTTGAAGGTGTCGCAGGACGGCTGCGGGACGGTCTCCCACACCGACTCCTGGGTGCCCCGCTGGAAGGTGTTGATGTACGCCGGCTTGGTGGTGCCGTCACCGCAGCGGCCGAAGCCGTAGGTGTTGTCGACGTCCATCAGCCAGTGCATGCCGTAGATGTCGCCGGTGCCGTAGGTGGACTGGAGCTCCGAGCGGAGCGGGTCCTGCCCGACGGAGATGTTCGGGTTCAGCGCCGAGGGGTACTGGCTGGGCAGGTTGTACTCCGCGGCGTACTGCGGTGTGCCGGCGGAGCCCGCGGTGGGCTGGTCGGCGTGCGACGGGATGATGTACTTCTCCATCACCGTCCAGGCGTTGTTGAACGGCGCCCAGTTCTGGGTGACGCGGCCGTACTGGGCCTCCAGCCAGATCCAGAAGCTGAACGCCTCCGAGGTGGTCTCGTGGCCGTAGTCCGGCGCCTCGACGATCAGCGTCTCGACCGAGTGGTACGGCACGCCCTCGGGGCTGAAGTAGCCCGAGTTCTTGATCTTGCCGTACTGGGCGAGGAACTTCTTGATGTAGGCGTTGTCGCCGCCGGGGGTGTCGTTGTCGATCTCGGTGGCGGTGACCGCCAGGGGTGCGAGACCGGTGGCGGACGCGGTGATGGTGGCGGTGCCGCCGACGGTGTCGGTGTCCTCCGCCGCGGCGACCGTGACGGTGACCCCGGTGTTCCAGTTGCTCGGGGTCAGGGTGACGGTGCTCGGCGAGACCGTGACGTCGGTGTCTCCGCTGCGGGTGAGGGTGACCGGCACGCTGGCCGTCGGCGCGGCGCTGAGCTTGAGGTTGAAGGTGGTCGTGCCACCCTCGTTGACGCTCACCGCGGACGGCGTGGCGATCAGCGTCGGGCCGCTGGCGGCGCCGACGGTGAACGCCTTCTCGGCGACCCCGATGCCGTTGGCGTTGTCGTACGCCTTGGCCTGCACCGTGTAGTTGCCGGCCGGCAGGTCCTCCTGCGTGTACGTGTACGGCGCGGTGGTGTCGGTGTTGATCAGCAGGCCGTTGCGGTAGAACTCGACCTTGCTGATCGTCCCGTCCGGGTCGCTGGCCGTGGCGGTCAGCGGCACGTCGGCCGGGGCGGTGAACGGCCCGCTCGGCAGGGCGAGGGAGACCGTCGGCGGCTGGTTGGCCGGGGTGCCGTTGCAGGAGGTGCCGTTCAGGGTGAACGAGGTGGGCTTCGGGTTGCTGCCCGAGTAGGACCCGTTGAAGCCGATGGTGGTGGAAGCCCCGGTGCCGAGGTTGCCGTTGTACGACTCGTTGGTCGCGGTGACCTCACTGCCGGACTGGCTGAACCTGGCCGACCAGCCCTGGGTGACCCGCTGGCTGCTGTTCGGGAAGGTCCACTTGAGCGTCCAGTTGCTGACCGCGTCGCCCAGGTTCTTGATGGTCACGTTGGCGGTGAAGCCGGTGTTCCAGTCGTTGGTCGCGTAGACCACGTCGCAGGCGGGTGCGGCCTGCGCGGCGCCGGCGGGCAGGGTCACCCCGCCGATGGCGAGCGCGGCGGCGGCGAGGATCGCCACTCGGCGGCGTCGTGCCAGTTGTCTCATGTGCGCGGTGTCTCCTCGGACCAGGCCGGGATGGTCCCCGGCGAGGCGCCTGCCCGCGGGTGTGGTGGTACGCGGGGGATTCGAGGCGCCGGGAAGGTGGTTGCCCCGGGCCCGGCCGGGGTGCGGCGGTGCGGCCCGCGCGGGAGGGGGTCCCGCCGGCTGCGCTCGGGTGCCGTGACCGGAAGTCGTGCTGCCGGCTGCCCTCGGCGGACCCGCGCCCACGCGATCTGGCTCCTGTCGCGTTGAATCGACAGTGTGCCATGGAAGCGCTCCCACAACAAGCGCACAGGGGACGGGATCACCCAGTTGTTTCGATCTCGTTTTGGGTCTTTCACAAAGGCGTGACGGGCGTTACAGTCGCAACATCGGTCGATGGGAGCGCTTCCATCGACAAAGGTTCCAACTGGAAGATCACCGGGACCGTCCTCGTGGCGGGCCCCGGGGAACCAACCCGAAGGCCGACGGCGGGCCAGCCCGGACGCCGCCGTCAGCCATCATCCCGCCGCAGGGAGGGAGGTGGAACCAGAGCCACTCGCGTGGCCCGGCTCCCGCGCGACACGCACGGCAGGACCCAAATTCCGCCCGTGTGTGTGCAGTTACGGTGGGGACGGGGGTTGCCCTCCCCCGTCCCCACACTAAACCCCCGTACACAATGGGAAAAGAGGCCGACGGGACAGGCGCCAAGCGCCGCCCGGTCGGCCTCGTTCGCTGTCCGGGGCCCTCACCCGCCTCGACCCGCCATGTCCGGCCGCCGTGACGGCCGGCTCACGGGGCCGGCCGCTCCTGGCCTATTCTGGGAGCGCTCCCGAATCTCGGCGGCGGCCCCGTATCCACGAGGAGAATCCATGTCGATACCTACCGGGCCCGCCGGCCCGCTGCGCTTTCCCCGCGACTTCGGCTGGGGCGCGGCCACCTCCGCTTACCAGATCGAGGGCGCAACCAAGGAGGACGGCCGCGGCGAGTCGGTCTGGGACACCTTCAGTCGTGTCCCCGGGCGTACCCGCAACGGCGACACCGGCGACGTGGCCGCGGACCACTACCACCGGTACGCCGAAGACCTCGACCTGATGCGCGACCTGGGTCTGCGCAGCTACCGCTTCTCCATCTCCTGGCCCCGCGTTCAGCCCGACGGCACCGGCGCGCCCAACCAGCGCGGGCTCGACTTCTACCGCCGCCTCCTGGACGGCCTGCACGAGCGCGGCATCGCCCCGATGGCCACCCTGTTCCACTGGGACCTGCCGCAGGCGTTGCAGGACGCCGACGGCTGGGAGTCCCGCGACACCGCCCACCGCTTCGCCGACTACGCCGACGCGGTGTTCACCGCCCTCGGTGACCGGGTGCCGGTCTGGCTCACCATCAACGAGCCCAAGACCGTCGTCCAGAACGGCTATCTCATGGGCCACCACGCGCCCGGCCGGCAGGACCCGGACGCCGCCTACCTCGTCGCCCACCACCTGCAACTGGCCCACGGCCTCGCGGTCCGCGCGCTGCGCGCCGCCAACGGCACCGGCCGGATCGGCCCCGCGCTCAACCTGCACCCCTGCTACCCCACCGACGACTCCCCCGAGGCCGGCGCCGCCGCCCAGCTCTACGACGGCTACGAGAACCGCCTCTACCTCGACTCGCTGCTCAAGGGCAGCTACCCGCAGGACGTGCTGGCCGACCTGGGCCCGCAGAGCCGGATGGTTCGCGGCATCCGCGACGGCGACCTGGCGGTGATCTCGTCGCCGGTCGACCTGCTGGCCGTGCAGTACTACACGCCCATCTACGTCACGGCCGACGGCAGCACCGAACACCGGTGGCCGACCTCCGAGGCCGGTTGGCAGCAGATCTACCCCGACGGGATGTACGACATCCTGACCCGGGTCACCCGCGACTACGGCCCGATCCCGCTCACCGTCACCGAGAACGGCCTGCCCACCCCCGACACCCTGGCCGCCGACGACACCGTCGACGACAGCGGCCGGATCACCTTCCTGCGCGACCACCTGGCCGCCGCGCACCGCGCCATCAGCGCCGGAGTGCCGCTGGAGAGCTTCCACGTGTGGTCGATGCTCGACAACTTCGAGTGGGACGAAGGGTACGACCAACGCTGGGGCCTGGTCTACGTGGACTACGCCACCCAGCGCCGGGTGCTCAAGCGCAGCGCCCACTGGTACCGCTCCGTCATCGCCGAGGGCGGTTTCTGAGCGGGCCGCCCGGACGGCCGGGCCCGGACGGCTCGGCTCCGGGTGAGCCGGTGACCGTCCGGGTCACGGTCGGCAACGTTCAGCGGGGCAGCGCCTGCTGCAACTCCGCTCGCAGGGCAGGGGTGAGCATCTCCCCCGCCTGCTTCGCCAGCCGGGCCATCTCGTAGCCCACCACGCCGATGTCCGCGTCGCCGGCCGCGAGCGTGGCCAGGATCGATCCGTCGCGCACCTGCATCACGAGGAAGTAGCCCCGGCCCATCTCGACCACCGTTTGCTTGACGATGTCGCCGTCGAACATCTGCGCCGCGCCCGCCGTGATGCTCATCAGCCCGGACGTCACCGCGGCGAGCTTGTCCGCGTGGTCGCGGGGCAGATGGTCGGAGATCGCCACCAGCAGCCCGTCGGAGGAGACCACCACCGCGTGCGCCACACCCGGCACCCGCTCTGCGAACGCGCTCACCAGCCAGCTCAGGTCACGTGCCTCCTGGCTCAACGTCGTCACTGTCGTCGTCCTCCTTCGTCGTGCCCCCACGAGGGTGGCACCGATATCTCGGTGGTGTCCTCGGCCTCGGCACGCCGTACCCCGCTGTAGAGCCGGGAAAGCATGCCGCCGACCGCCTCCGGGTCCAGTTCGGCGCGCGCCGGCGCCGACTCCGGCTGGGCCGGGCGGGTGACCGCGGAGAGTTGCGCCATCGGCACGCGTACCGGCAGGCCCCGCTCGTTCGTGCCGGCCGTCACCGGAGTGGCGGGCGGCGCGGCCGGGCCGGGGGCCGCCGCCCCGGTCGGCCCCTGCCGGGACCACCAGCCGCCGCCGTCATCGGGGGCGGCCGGAGCCAACACGTCCTCGGCGCGTACCGGCACGGAGCGGGTCTGGCGCGGCACGGTGGCAGCCGGCGGGCGACCGGCCACCGGCAGGTCCAGCGGCGCGACGGCCGGCCCACGGGCACCAGCCGACCGGGGGGCCCCCGCCATCCGCTGCGCCGCGGCGCCCCGCGCCGCACTCGCCGCCAGCATCCGGGCCGGCGCCGGCGGATCCAGCTCCACCGCACCGGCCGGAGCCAGCAGGGCGGCCGGCAGCACCAGCCGCGCGACCAGGCCGCTCTGGCGTGCGTCGAGCTGCACGCGCACGCCCAGCCGGCTCGCCAGGTGGCTGACCACGAACAGGCCCATCCGCTCGACCGCCGCGACGTCCGCGGCCGGCGGGCTGGCCAGCACCGCGTTCGCCTCGGCCAGCGCGGTCGGGCTCATGCCCAGGCCGTCGTCCACGATCTCGATCAACGCGCCCGACGCCTCGACCCGGGCGGTCACCAGCACGACCGTGTCCGGACGGGAGAACGCGGTCGCGTTCTCCAGCAGCTCGGCCAGCATGTGCACCAGTTCCCCGACCGCGTGCCCCACCACGTTGACCTCGCCCACCGAATCCAGCCGGACCCGCTGGTACTGCTCGATCTCGGCGGCGGCGGCCAGCAGCACGGTGCCGAGACCCACCGGACGGTTCCACCGACGGGTGGAGTCCGTACCGGCGAGCACCAGCAGGCTCTCGTCGTTACGGCGCATCCGGGCGGCCAGGTGGTCGAGTTTGAACAGGTTGCCGAGCTGGTCCGGGTCGCTCTCCTCGCGCTCCAGGTCGTCGAGCAGCTCCAGTTGGCGCTCCACCAGCACCTGGCTGCGGCGGGCCAGGTTGACGAACATCGCATTGACGTTGCGACGCATCAGCGCCTGCTCGACGGCGACGGTCACGGCGCTGCGGTGCACCGCGACGAACGCCTCCGCCAGCTCACCGATCTCGTCGAGCGAACGGACCACAGCCGGCGCGACGTCGATGCTCGGCACCCCGCCGGTGACGGTCCGCAGCCGATCCAGCGCGTCCGGCAGCTCGACCTGCGCGATGCGCAGCGCCTGGCTGCGCAGCAGCCGCATCGACCGGGCGACCGACCGCCCCACCAGCAGTGAGATCAGCAGGGCGACCAGCAGCACGGCGACGACACCGCCGACCACCAGCAGGGTGGCCCGCAACTGGCCGCTGCTGGCGTCGTCGGCCTGGCGCACCGCGTCGTCCAGCACCCCCGCCTCGACCTGGCGCAGCAACTCCTGGCGCTGTTGGCTGGCCGACCACCACTGCTCCGACGGCAGCACCTCGGGCGCGGCGTTCCCGGCCGGCAGGCTGCGCTCCTCCAGCTGGGTGGCGACCAGGAACAGCGGGTTCACCGAGGTCTCGTCGTACCGGCGGATCTGATCCGTGGTGGCGGCCACCCGGAACGCGCCGAGGGCGGTCAACTGCTGGGCGCGCAGGTCGGTGAGGACCACCCGGTCCTCCGTGCCGTACCGGCCGGCGCGGGCGGCGGCGTAGAGCTGGGCGCGGACGCGGGAGGAGAGCTCCTTGACCCGGGCCAGCTGCACGTAGCGCAGCACCGAGTCGCTCAGCGCCGCCCGGTCCTGACCCGGCGTCGGCTCGGCGAGCAGGTCCAGCAGCGCACCCACGGCCCGGTGGTAGTTGCTCAGGATGGTGTCGTTGCTGAGCACCGCCGGCGGGATCGCCGGCCGGATGTCGATCACCTGGTCGTACGCCTCCTGCGCCTCGGAGAAGGCCACCCGCCAGGACGCGTCGGCATCGGCCAGCGGCCCGGCCGCCCGGCTCAGGTCGGCCATCGCCCGGTCGGAGGCCGCCTGCAACGGTCGCAGCGCGGTGGCGGCGGCCTGCCGGTCGCCACCGCGGCGCAGCTCGCCCAGCTCACCCGCCGAACGGTCCCGCTCCTGTTGGAGCTGGTGCACCACTGCGGTGATCTGCCGGCCGATGCCGACCTGCCGGGAGAAGTCGTTCAGCGCGGTCGTCCGTCCGACCAGGGCGCTGGTCTGCACGCCCGCGAGCACCAGGAACGCCACCGACGGCACCACCAGCACGGTGGCCAGCTTGGTGCTCATCCGCCAGTCCCGCAGCCGGAACGGCGAGCGGCGTCGATGCGGAACGACGCGGACGTCGAAGCGTCGCCGGCGGTGGTTCGACACCCCGCCGGTCGCCGGATCGGGACCTCCCGCCACCCTGCCTCCTCCTGCCGCGTCCACCGCGACCCGGGGAGCGCAGTCCATCCAACCAGGCTCGGTAGCGCTGTCAACGGCCCGGGCAGGGCGAAAGTTCAGGAAGGATACTGCGGGTGGGATCGTCCTGTCGTGGTCGGTAAGACCAGCTCATCCGTCTGGCCGATGTCGGCGAGCTCGGCCGCCGCACCAAAGCGGCCCAGCGCGACCAACGCGGCGCCGGTGGCACCGATCTCCGGGTTGCGTTGGTGCGACACCGGTCGCGGCGCGAGCGCGGCGGCGAACGCCTGCCGCCACCACACCGAGGCGGCCACCGCGCCGCCACCCAGCACCACCCCGACCGGTTTGTCGACCGTGGACTCCAGCACCGCGAGATCGTCGGCGACCAGCTCGCACAGCCCCTGCATCAACCCGGCCAGGATGTCCACCGCCGTGGTGCTGAAGCTCAGGCCGCGCAGCTCGCCCGAGCCGGCCGGCGCCAACCCGGGCGGCCGGTCGCCCCCTAACCGGGGGTCGGTCGGCCGGCCGCCGCCCGCCGGCACCAACGCCAGCGCCGCGTCCAGCTCATCCCCGTGGGGCAGTCGCAGCTCCCTGTTCGCCCAGGCGAACAGGTTGCCACCGCTGGAGTACGCCGCCCCGGTCACCACGTGGTCGTGGTCGACCCGGTAGCGCCAGAGTCGTTCGGGCAGTCGTGGTAGCGGCTCTCCGGCCGGGATCCGCTGCATCAGGCGTACGGCCGCGGAGGTGCCCACCGTGACCGCGGCCCGGCTCGGGTCGGCGCAGCCCGAGCCGACGTTCGACGCCCCGCCGTCACCCACCGGCGGCGCCCACCGGGCCTCGGCCAGCTGCGGCCAGCGGCGGGCGCGGTCGGGCCGGAGCCGGCCGTGCCAGTCCAGCTCACCCAGGGTCGGCAGGTCGCGCGGTCGCGCACCGGCCAGCGTCAACGCCTCCTCATCCCAGCGCAGGCTGCTCAGATCGAGCAGGCCGGTGCCGGAGGCCTGGGAGACCGACATGGGCGCCGCCTGCAGCAGCTCGCCCAGCACGTATTCCGGCAGGCCGACGAACCGGGCGATCGGCGTGCCGGACTGTTCCCGCAGCCAGGGCAGGCGCACCGACCAGTAGGAGCGGTGCCACCAGCAGCCGGTGCGCTGGTGGAAGGCGTCCGGGTCGGCCGGGCCGGACGTGTCGCCGACCGGCGCGGGCCGGGTGTCCAACCAGGTGACGACCGGGCCCAGCGGAGTGCCGTCGCGGTCCAGCGGAAGCACCGAGTGCCACTGCGCGGAGGTCGCCACCAGGTCGACGTCGTGCAGGTGCCCCGCCTCGGCCAGCTCGTCCAGGCACTCGATGAGACAGGCGAGGTAGTCGGGGCCGGAGAGCGTGCCGGTGCCGTCGTCACCGAGGGCGAGGTTGACCTTCCGCCGGGCCAGGGCGCCGGGCAGCGGCTGGGTCTCCCCGTCAAGCACCAGCCCCCGTACGGAGGAGGTGCCCAGGTCGAGCGCGAGAATGTTCATCGCCGGTCAAGTTACCCGGTGCCGGCCGCGCGGGAACGGAGGTCCGGCCGGGCACACCGGTACGCCCGAAGGGGTCCCGAGCCGGCCCGCGGCCGCGTAAGGTGGACCGCATGCTCGCGCACCCAACCTCCTGGTGGCCCGCCGACCC
>NZ_JBFAPG010000217.1:0-9863 GCF_040675595.1 Micromonospora sp. NPDC049580 | reverse complement strand
CACCCCGCCCCGGCCGGGGCTGGGTGGCGTCCTCGCCGTCTTCCTGGCGCCCGCCCTGGCGCTGTTCCTGCTGCTGGTGATCGCGCCCATCCTGGTGGCCGGCTACGCCAGCCTCTACAAGTGGAACGGCTTCGGGCTGCCGGAGAACTTCGTCGGGCTGGACAACTACACCCGAGCCTTCGGCGATCCGACCTTCCGGGGCGACCTGTGGCGTGGCCTCGTGCTCGTGCTGCTCTCCCTCGCCGTGCAACTGCCCGCGGCGCTGGCCCTGGCCATGCTCCTCAACCAGCCGCTGCGCGGCCGGGCCGCGTACCGGCTGATCTTCTTCGCCCCGTACGTGCTCTCCGAGGTCACCACGGCCGTCCTGTTCACCCTGGTGTTCTCGCCGAACCGGGGCCTGGGGGAGTCGGTCTCGCGCTGGTTGGGCGCCGACGCGGGCGCCGTCTTCGCCGACCCGGACACCGTGCTGTTCGCCGTCTTCCTGGTGGTGTCCTGGAAGTACTTCGGCCTCTACATGATGCTCTTCCTGGCCGCCCGTCAGGGCATCCCGAAGGAGCTGTCCGAGGCCGCGGTCACCGACGGCGCCACCGCCTGGCAGGCGTTCCGGCACGTCACCCTGCCCCTGCTCGGCCCGACGATCCGCATCAGCATCTTCCTGTCGGTCATCGGCACCATCCAACTGTTCGACATGGTCTGGGTGCTGACCGGCGGCGGCCCGATCCACACCTCGGAGACCATGGCCGTCACGATGTACCAGTACGGCTTCCGCCGCTTCGAGGTCGGCTACGCCAGCGCGATCAGCATCGTCATGTTCCTGCTGAGCCTCGTCTTCGCCCTGTTCTACCAGCGCATCGTCCTGCGTCGGGACACCGCGGGCGCGATCACCAACCAGGGAGGCCAGCGATGACCGCCACGACCAGTCGCGCCCAGCGGACCCGCAGCCTCGTCCTGCACCTCATCTGCATCGGCGTCGGCGCGCTCATCGTCGTGCCGGTCTGGTTCGGTGTGATCGGCGGCTTCAAGGACAACGGTCAGCTGTCGACGAACCCACTGGGCCTGCCCGACCCGTGGGTGCCGCAGAACTACACCGACCTCTTCGCCTCCGGCGTGTTCTGGCGACAGCTCGGCAACAGCCTGCTCATCGCCGTCAGCAGCACCGTCATCGTGGTCGGCGCGGCGGCGATGGCGGCGTTCGTCTTCGCCCGCTACGCCTTCCGGGGCCGCGAGTTCCTGGTCACCCTGTTCGCGATCGGCCTGATGTTCCCGTTCGCGGTGGCGATCCTGCCGCTGTTCGTCCTGCTCCGCGGCCTGGGCCTGCTGGACAACCCCCTCGGTGTCATCCTGCCCCAAGCCGCGTTCGGGCTGCCGATCACCATCATCATCCTGCGCCAGTTCTTCCGGACCATTCCCGCCGAGGTGGAGGAGGCCGCCGTCCTCGACGGCTGCGGCTCCTTCGGGTTCTTCTGGCGGGTCCTGCTGCCGATGGCCCGTCCCGCCCTGGCCACCGTCTCGGTGCTGGCGGTCGTGACGAGCTGGAACAACTTCATGCTCCCGCTGGTCGTCTTCAGCGACCAGAGTTGGTGGACGCTCCCCGTCGGGGTCCAGGCGTTCCAGGGCCAGTACGCCGACGACACCGCCCGGGTGCTCGCCTACGTCGTCCTGTCCATGATTCCGGCCCTGGGCTTCTACGCCGTGGCCGAACGCCAACTCATCGGCGGCCTGACCGGCAGCGTCAAGGGGTGACGACACCGGATCGCCAACCCAGCTGAAGCGTCCCGCAGAACAAAGGAGCGGACCGTGGGCTCCGACAACGGCCGAAACGTCACCATCGCGATGATCGCGCGACTGGCCGGTGTGTCCGTGCCCACGGTCTCCCGGGTCATCAACGGTCGCTCCGACGTCGCTCCCGAGACCCGGGAGCGCGTCGAGCGGCTGCTCAACCACCACGGTTACCGCCGTCGCACCCAGGCCCGGCGGACCGAGGCCGCACTGATCGACCTGGTCTTCAACGACCTGGACAGCCCGTGGGCCGTGGAGATCATCCGTGGGGTGGAGGACGTCGCCCGTGCCAGTGGCGTCGGCACCGTCGTCTCCGCCATCCACTGGCGCATCTCCTCGGCCAAGCAGTGGCTGGACAACATGCGTACCCGATCCACCGAGGGCGTCATCTTCGTGACCTCGATGGTGAACCCACCGTTGCAGGCGGAGCTGCGCCGGCTGCACCTGCCAGTGGTCATCATCGACCCCGCCGGTGTCGACCCGCAGGAGTCGCCCACCATCGGCGCCACCAACTGGGCGGGCAGCCTGAGCGCCAACCAGTACCTGCTCGGCCTCGGCCACCGCCGCATCGGCTTCATCGCCGGACCACCACACCTCATGTGCAGCCGGGCCCGGATGGACGGGTACCGCGCGGCGCTCGGCGCCGCCGGCATCGCCGTCGACGACGCACTCATCCGGCCCGGCAACTTCTACCACGAGGCCGGCTTCACCTCGGGTACGCAACTACTGGCCCTGCCCGACCCACCCACCGCCATCTTCGCCTCCAGCGACCAGATGGCGCTCGGCGTCTACGAGGCCGTCCGCAAAAGCGGCCTGCGGGTGCCCGACGACATCAGCGTGGTCGGCTTCGACGACCTGCCGGAGGTCCGCTGGTGCTCCCCACCGCTGACCACGGTCCGCCAGCCACTGGCCGAGATGGGCATGCTGGCCGCCCGGACCGTGCTGCGCCTTGCCGGAGGCGAGAAGACCGAGAGCCCGCGCATCGAACTCGCCACCGAACTCGTCGTGCGCGACAGCGCCAGACCGCCCCGCTGACCTTGCCGGGCCCGCGCGACCGTCGCGGTTCTTTTTCGGTACGCCTCCTGCGCTCAGGCGTCGCGCAGGGCGTCGTCGACACCGGTCTCGCGGCGACCGAGGTGAGCGGGCTCCCGGCCGGACAACACGTCCACCGCGGCCTTCAGGCAGGCGCCGTTCTCGCGCAGGGAACCGAACCGCCACGTCCGGGAATACCGCTTCGCGCTGTCGTCGCCCACCCCCTGAGCGTCGATGCCGAGGCGCCGACACAACGCCACGGCCCGGGGCAGATGGAACGACTGGGTCACGACCGTCGCCCGTTGCACGCCGAAGATCTGCCGGGCCCGCGCGCAGGAGTCGTACGTGTCGAAGCCGGCGTAGTCCAGCACGACCTTGCGTGCCGGCACACCCCGGTCGACCAACCAGCGCAGCATCGCTTCCGGCTCGTTGTAGTCGGCGTTCATGTTGTCGCCGGACACCAGGATCGCGCTCACCAGGCCGGCGTCGAGCAACCGCCGGGCGATCTCCAACCGGGCCGCGAGGACCGGCGACGGCGTCCCGTCGGCGTCCACCTTGGTGCCGAGCACCAGGGCGACCGGCGCGGCCGGCACATCGGCCTCGCTGTAGAGGTGGCCCTCCGACTCCCCGCGGACCCACGACACACTGGCCACGGTGCCGCCGGCCAGGACCACCGCACCCACCACCAGAACGAAGGAGGTACGACGGACGAACCGTCGATGCTCCGTGCACCACCGCCTGGCCGCTCCGAGTCGTCCCCGCATGCCGCGAGAGTATTCGGGCTTCGCTCATGGCGGTCGGGTCGGGGCGGTCACCTTCAGCCGAGGTCGTGCTCCTCGACGTGCTGCTCCGACTACGCGAGCATCCGATGTGCCGCAGCTGAGCTTGCAACCTGCTCGCGAGCGTGCGTTGCCGTGCCGACCATCGGTGACGTCGTGCCGCGTGCGCGTTCCACCCGCTCCAGAGTGGCGACGAAGTCACGGCGCCACGTAGGCGCATTCCAGTCATAGCTGAACGCCCAGGGAGCGACCCCGCGCAGTTCGACTCCTGGCGGGGGGTGAGAGACCATCGGCGCGCCGCGGACCATCTCCAGCATGTTCAACGAGCAGTCGACCCGGTCAGCGGGCGCCGCCGCCTGTAGGCGGAGCAACCACGCCAGTTGTGCCTGCGCCTCCTGCTCCTGCTCTCCTGGAAAGCCAAAGATCAAGTTCGTCACGACGGTGATACCCGCCTCCGCCAGCGCCAGGATCAGTTCCTCAAGCATCGCGGGATCGGCTCGCTTGTCGAACAGCCGCTGACCAGCCGGGCTGATCGTCTCCACGCCGATCTCCAGCGTGGCGAGTCCGGAGTCGGCCAGGAATGAGGCCAGCGGAAGCAGCGCTCGACTGGCCTTCGTCGTTGCGCTCCATCGCAGTCCAGTCACCGGATCGTGGCGCAACGCCTCGGCCAGGGTGCGCAGCATCGGCGCTGTGAACAGAGAGTCCTTCAAGGAGAAGCGGCGGACGTCGTGGGCCCGGACGAGCGCGCTGATCGTCCGCGCCGCAGCATCTGGGGCGAGGGCGGTGACCTGCCGTTCGACGACCGGGTAGGTGCAGAAGGTGCATCGCCCGTAGGAACACCCTCGTGAGAACTGGACCGGCAGCGTCAGCGAACGGCGGTCGTAGAGAGCGAGCTGGCGGGCGTGGAACGTGGGTAGATACTCGAACGGAACGTCTGCTGGAGTTTGCGCTGGTAGCAGCGGTCGCCGGATGCCGCGAGGGCTGAGTCGGACCAGAGTCGCCACAAACTCGTCTTCGCAGTGACCAGCCAGCACAAGGTCGACCATGTCCCGGATGCCGTTGTCACGGTGAATCCGATCTCCCAACAGGGTTACGTGACTGCCACCGAGCATGGTCGTCGTGCCGGGCCAGATCTCCTTGACCACCCGCAGTACGAGCAGACCGACGAAGACCTGGGACGGCCCCATCAGGGACACGCCCACCACCGCGGGCGGGGTGTCGCACGAAGCTTGGAGCTGCTGTTCGAGCCACGTCCGCCATGGCTCCGGCTCGGCGGCGGCGGCCGTCACGGCGGCCGTGATCGCATCGGTTGGGTAGTGCATCCCCGCCACTGGATCGGCGGTGTCGGGCAGATGCAGCGGAGGCGTACCACGCAGACCCGTGTGGGCGAAGAGCCATCGCGCGGCGGCCGCCACGCTCGACCGGTCCTTGCCGTGGTCGCCCAGTGTGCTGCGGAGGGTGCCAGCCTGATTGCCGAACCGGTTGAGTAAGAGAATGTTGAGGTCCAGCACTTCCACGTTAAAGCCGTGACGTGCGGCGACGGTCGCGAGGATCGCCGGGCCCAGCGGAGGGTTGGTGTCCGATGGAGACGGTGGCGGTACGACGATCAACGCGTCGCAGAACGGTGGTGGCGTGTGGGATGAAGACGACCGGACAACTCGAGGTGATGCCATTGGCGACCTCGCACTCCGTGAGGCATTGATTGCTCACAGTTTAGGCAGTGCGATTGGAGGTGGTCTATATGCGATGGAGAACCTCGCGAAGGTCCCTGATTCGGAAGTCCGCGCTGCAGTTGCGAAATGCAAAGTCGGGATGGGCGAAGAGGTAGGTCGTCCCCCCGGCCACCTCTGCCAATCGCATGTCGCTCGCCGAGTCTCCGATGATCACGATCTCCTCGAAGGCCTGTTGGCCGACGAGGTACCCGGCGAGAACATCCCTCTTGGTGGTCTTCACGTCCAGGACATGCTGGTCCACAGCGAACGCCCGCCCCGGCAGGAAATAGTCCGCGAGTTCCAGCAGTTTGAGGAACATGTCGAGGGTGCCGGGGCGGGTGTTGGAGATGACGATCTGCTGGTGCTGGATGGCTATGGCGTCCAGTACGTCGGTGACATGTGGAGTCGGTTTCATCCAGTGATACTGCAGGTCAGGCCGCTCCTCGGAGAGGGTGAAGCACGCGTCCTGCAGCTCCAGGTGCCGGTGGTGCGTCTCGTTGGGCAGGAGGAAGTCAAAGTATTCGTACCACTTGTGGCCGTACAGGCGGCGGCCGTCCTCGTACCCGAATCTTTGCTCGTATCCGAAGGTGGCGAGCACCTCGTTGGAGATGTCGATCACGGCTCGATCGTTGCCCTGCTCCAGTACGCCGTGCAGATCCCAGACAAAGAGTTTCACGAGTTCGCCCTTCCCGTGGTCGCGTAGTGTCATCTGCTCATCCCGCAAACGACGTCGAGCTTCCGTCCGCAATGGGCCGACGGGAGATCGCCTGCAACATCTCGGACAGCTTCTCTTCCATCGCCGACGTCAGCCCTTGGCCGGACAACGCAGTGGTGGCCGCGCGGAGCGTCGACAGGGAACGGCCACCGATACTCTCATGCCGCACCAGATAGATGTCCATGAAGGTGTACAGGTCGACGTAGCGGCGTTGCGGGGGGATTGCCTGGAAGGTGGTGCTCTCGAACATCGCCAACACTCGGGTCGTCGTGCGTTCGTGCGGCGGGTAGGGCGGCAGATCCAGGAAGGGTGGGCGGCCTGCCCTCACGTCGCCGTAGTAGTAGAGGACGTAGCCGCGGCTGCAGGCCCGGAACGCCGAGTCGTACTGCAGCAGGTAGAAGAACCGTGACAGCGCCGAGTCCGACTCGTGGTGGCACAACGCCCACAGAATCGAGCTCAACAGGAACTCGTCTCGCTCTCGCTGCAGCAGTGCGGTCAGCTGCTCAGGAGCCGCCGGACTGGTCCGCGAGATCAAGTAGACCAGCAGGTTGCAGACCGTCAGCCGGTCACCCGTGTCGAGACCTGGTTCATCACGCAGATGCCGGTACAGCTGGGAAAGCCGTTCGCCGAGCCGGTGGTCGGCCAGCTCCTGCAGCTGACCGATCAAGTGGTGGCGGACCTCTCTCGTCAGGTCGCGACGCAGCAACGTCACAGCCTGCTCGGGGGAGAGCACGGCGAGCAGCCGGTCGCGAATGTGTCGGGCCAGCAGGTATTCGTAGAACGAGTAGTGCAGGAACTCGCCGACTTCGGTGCCGTGGAGAGTGCGCCGGTCGATCACCTGGTCGAGTGCTCTGATTTCGGCCCCGCGTCCGCGGCTGGTTGCGAGAGCGGCGTGCAGGTCGGCCATCGGTATGGCGTCCGCCGGCAGTTCGCGTGCGTGCACGAGCCAGGCCGCCGTCTGCCAGACCGACAGCGACTGGCCGGCCCACGCGGGGTGGGTGCTGCGCACCGCGAAGTCGGTTGTACGGCTCAGCCGGTTGAGATACTCGCCATAGAGATTACTTGCACTGCTGATCCGCGTTGCGGCGTCATGGCCGATGAAGGTGAGCATCCGGGCGTAGAGCGGACGCTCTACGAGTCTCGTCAACCGCTCCGAGTCGACCACGGTCCGGTAGAGATCGGGATCGGCGATCAGCCCCTGCCGTTGCAGTCGGATCAGATAGTCCGCGAACTCGGTCTCCGCCGACCAGCCCTTGAGCACGAACACCTCGTCGAAGCTGATCGCGGTGGTCTCGAAGGCGATCCATTCCTCGTATTCCCTGGTGCGGGAGGTGACAAGCGCCGGGGCGTGTTGGAGCAGTTGCAGCAGTGCGACGGTGAGCGGCCCGTCGCCGGCCAATTCACTCGCCTCGTCCAGGCCATCGACAAGCACCACCGCGTCCGTCGCTGCCGTCGGGTCGAGTCCTGCCTGCTGCAAACGGTCGAGGACCTCCACAGCGTCAAGCGCGCGCAGCGGAATGGGTATCAGGCCGGCTTGTTGTAGTTCGAGCGCCGCGCCGTAGAGCGAGAGGCTCTTTCCGGACCCGGGCTCGCCGAGCAGAAGCACCGACTCGCCCTGGTGGAGAGGGGCCATCAGTGCCGCCACGGCATGCTCGCCCACTTCTGGGCCTCGCTCGTGATACCGGGTCATTCGGCCGGGCACGAACAGGTCCAACCGATGCAGCTCGGCGAGGCTCAGATCAAGGGGGTATGCGGTCCGTCTCCGACCGAGACGGCTGACCAGTCCCGTAGAGAGGCGTCTCAGTCGGATCCGTTGTTCCTCGCGTCGGTCGTCTACCGGCGCTTCCTGTTCAGCGGACTCGACAACTGTGGACGGCGGCGGTGCCGGTGGCGCGGTCTCGGCGTCCGCCAGGTCCGGGTGACTCGGGGTTTTCGTTCCGCCGTCCGGCAACACCGTCAGGACGACGGTTAGCCCGACCAAGAGCAGTGCCAGTACGCCGAGTGAGTGCCACGGGTGGGTGCGGACCAACTCCAGCCAGCCGGGCCACCGCTGCTGGGCCGACGCCTCGTTGGTGATCAGCCCGGTGAGCACTGTCGCGGCTGAGAGGACGCCGGTGACCGCGATTGCCACCACCATCCGCGGCGTCCTCATCATGCGCATCCCTCATCACCAGTCGGTGGTGGTCGGATGTTCGGCGCGGCCGCCAACCGTTTCCCGCTTGTTGACGGACCGTGACCATGGCCTGACTCCAGGCTAACGCCCGTCTTCCAAGCTGGCTGCCCAGCGATCCGTGGAGAGCCACGACGGGGCCGAGCCCCACTGGCTGGCCGTCTGGAGCGGAATCGCGGCCCGGCTCCGGAAGACTCCCGGGCCGGGCCGCATCGTCGCCGGTAGCACCGATCGATCGGGCTACCGCATCAGCTTCTGGTCCACCTCTGGCTGGTCCCGCCGTTGCAGGTCGAGAGGACCACCGGGCTGCCGTTGGCGGTGCCGGCGGAGTTCGGGGTGAGGCACAGGCCCGACTGGACTCCGGTGACCGTGCCGTCGGTTCCGAGGTTCCACTGCTGGTTGGCACCGCCGTTGCAGTCCCAGATGATCACCCGGGTGCCGGAGGACGTCCCGGCGCCCTCGGCGTCCAGGCACTTGGTGCCGTACACCTGGAGTTGCCTGCCGGTCGTCGACGTCCACTGCTGGTTGGTGCCGCCGTTGCAGTCCCACAACGCCACCTGGGTGCCGTTCGTCTGCGACCGGGACGGGACGTCCAGGCACCGGCCGGCGTTGACGTTGCGCAGCGGCGCCGCCGTGCCGCCCGGCGGCGGGGTGGTGGGGTTGGGGTTGGTGGTGTCGAAGCCGAGGAAGCGGATGGCCTGGGCGGCGTCGAACGGGATCGAGTGGCCGTAGCCCTGGAAGCTGATCGCCTCGACCGGGGCGGTGGGGCCGGTGCCTCCGTAGCGGGTGCGGGTGGCGCTCGTCTGGGGGTAGTCGGTGTAGCTGGGGGTCTGCGAGACGCCCAGCACGTTGGTCCACTGTTTGATCTGCTCGCCGAAGTTGACGTAGCTCAGCGTGGTGTCCGTGGTGCCGTGCCAGATCTGGACGCGCGGGCGGGCGCCGGTGTAGCCGGGGTAGGCGTTGCGCACGAGGTCGCCCCACTGCTGCGGGGTTTTGGTGATGCGTCCGCCGGAGCATTCGCTGTTCCACTCGGCGCCGTTGGTGGTGGCGAAGCAGCCGAACGGGACTCCGGAGGAGCTGAAGCCGGCGCTGAACACGTCCGGGTAGAGGCCGAGCATGACGTTGGTCATCATGGCGCCGGAGGAGAAACCGCCCACGGCGATCCGGGTCGGGTCGACCGGGTAGCGGCTGCGGACGTAGTCCAGCATGGACTTCAGGCCGACGGGATCGCTGCCGCCGTCGCGGCGCAGGGCCTGCGGGGAGGAGACGTCCCAGCATTTGCTGCTGCGGGTGACCGACGGGTAGATCACGATGAAGCCGTAGCGGTCGGCCAGGGAGCTGAGGCCGAAACCGGTGTGCACGGCCGGGCCGCTGCCCGTGCAGTAGTGCAGCGCGAGGAGCAGCGCCGGGCGGGCCGCGACCCGGTCCGGCACGTACAGGTGCATCTGCAGGTTCGTCGGGTTGGTGCCGAAGTTGCTCACCTGGGTGAGCGTCGCGGCCGACGCCGGGGTGGCGAGCGTGACCACTGCCGTCATCGTCGCCAGAGCCGTCGCCAACCCGGCGGCCAGCAGCGCGAGCCTTGTTCTCATCGGCGGTTCCTCCACAGTGGGTGCAGCGGTGGCGGTGGGGGTGTGCGGGGAGAAGGCCCGGACCGGTCATCGGCACGACGAACCACG